>JAEYOU010000530.1 GCA_023411405.1 Pseudomonadota bacterium
TCGCCGACGGCCTCGCGGCGCTGCAGGCGCTCGTGATGAGCCGCCCGGCGGGCCGCGCGCGGTTCAAGGCCCGGCTGCTGCTCGCCCAGGCCGCGGCGGGCGCGGGGCTGCAGCCGGTCGCGCTCGCGACGTTCGAGGAGCTGGACCGGGAGTCGTTGGCGCACCGGCTCGACGCGTGGGAGCCCATGCTCGCCGCCGAGTGCCTGAAGGGGCTGGTCGCGGCGTCGCGCGCGCTGGCCCAGGATCCGCGTGGCACGAGCCCGGAGCTCGCCAGCCAGTATCAGCGCCTGTGCCGACTCGATCCGGCGGCGGCGCACGAGGTGTGGCCGTGATCGAGAAACCGCCCACACGAGGAGGACGAGGATGAGCCCGAAGGACCAGACGGTCGCCCCGAAGGAGCGCGTCAACATCGTCTACAAGTCGCAGGTCGGCGACCAGCAGGAGGAGGCCGAGCTCCCGCTCAAGATCCTGATGGTGGGCGACTACACCGGCAGGCCGGACGACACGCCGCTCGAGGAGCGCAAGCCGATCAACGTGGACAAGGACAACTTCAACGAGGTGATGGCCAAGCAGAACCTCGAGGTCGCCGTCCAGGTGCCGAACAAGCTGTCCGACGAGAAGGACGCGACGCTCGACCTGAAGCTCCAGTTCAAGAAGCTGGACGACTTCGGGCCCGAGGGCGTCGTGAACCAGGTCCCGGAGCTGCGCAAGCTGCTCGAGCTGCGCTCCGCGCTCACCGCCCTGAAGGGGCCACTCGGCAACATCCCCGCCTTCCGGAAGAAGATCCAGACGATGCTCGGGGACGACGAGTCCCGCAAGAAGCTGATGAAGGAGCTCGGGCTCGCCGACTGACGCGCCCTGGGAGAGATCGATGGCAACCGAATCCAAGACCGAGACCCAGGCGGCCCCGGCCGCCGCCGGCGGGAACCTCCTCGACGAGATCCTCGCCGAGACCCGCATGAAGCCCTCCGACGAGGGCTACGAGGTCGCGCGCCGCGGCGTGCAGGCCTTCATGCAGGAGCTGCTCGCCAGCAAGGGCGCGGAGCGGGTCGATCGCGGCGCGGCCGACGCGATGATCGCCGAGATCGACAAGCGGCTCAGCGCCCAGGTGAACGAGATCCTCCACGCGCCCGAGTTCCAGAAGCTCGAGTCGGCGTGGCGCTCGCTCCGGTTCGTGGTGGACCGGGTGGACTTCCGCGAGAACATCAAGATGGAGGTCCTCTCGGTCCCGAAGGACGACCTCCTCGCCGACCTCGAGGACTCGCCCGACCTGACGAAGAGCGGCTTCTACAAGCTCGTCTACTCCAACGAGTACGGCGTCTTCGGCGGCAAGCCGTTCGGCGTCATGAACCTCAACTACGAGCTCGGGCCCGGCGCGCAGGACATCGAGCTGCTGCGGAAGACCGCCGCGGTGGCCGCGATGTCCCACTGCCCGATCATCTCGAACGCGAGCCCGGCGTTCTTCGGCGAGGAGTCGTTCAGGAACGTCCCCAACCTGAAGGACCTCAAGTCGCTCTTCGAGGGGCCCCAGTACGCGCGCTGGCAGGGCTTCCGGGAGAGCGAGGACGCGCGCTACGTCGGCCTCTGCATGCCGCGGTTCCTCCTCCGGACGCCGTACGGCGAGGGCTCCGTCCCCGTCAAGTCCTTCAACTTCGAGGAGGACGTGGTCGATCACCACGAGCGGTACCTGTGGGGCTACGCGTCCAACGCGATGGTGACCCGGATCGCCGACTCGTTCGCCCAGTACCGCTGGGGCCCGAACATCATCGGCCCGCAGTCCGGCGGCACGATCGAGAACCTGCCGATCCACACCTACAAGGCGATGGGCGAGCTGCAGAACAAGATCCCGACCGAGATCCTGCTCACCGAGCGCCGCGAGTACGAGCTCTCGGAGGAGGGGTTCATCGGGCTCACCTACCGGAAGGACACGGACAACGCGGCGTTCTTCTCGGCGAACTCGATGCAGAAGGCGAAGACCTTCTCCAACACGCCCGACGGCAAGCAGGCCGAGACGAACTACCGGCTGGGCACGCAGCTCCCGTACATGTTCATCATGACCCGCCTCGCGCACTACATCAAAGTGCTGCAGCGCGAGCAGATCGGGAGCTGGAAGGAGCGCGGCGACCTCCAGCGGGAGCTGAACGCCTGGATCAGCCAGTACGTCGCGGACATGGACGATCCCGCCCCCTCGGTCCGGTCGCGCCGGCCGCTGCGGCAGGCCGAGATCGCGGTCGAGGACGTCCCCGGCCAACCGGGGTGGTACCGTTGTAGCTTGAAGGTCCGTCCGCACTTCAAGTACATGGGAGCATCCTTCACGCTCTCACTGGTGGGGAAGCTGGACAAGGAGTGAAGCGGAGCACGGCAGGGGCCGACTCACCGGCATCGGCCCCCGCCGGGAGTCTGGGACGCCCGGAGACGTGCGGGGAGCGATCATGGCCGAGACAGTCCACCTGTTCCTGAAGATCAACGGCAACGCGGTGAAGGGGGAGAGCACGCAGACGAGCCTCGGTCGCGAGGGCTCGATCGAGTGCGTCTCCTACGAGATGAGCGTCACCAGCGCGCGCGAGGCGGCCACGAACCTCGTCACGGCGCGCCGGCAGTTCAGCCCGCTCCGGATCGTGAAGCGGGTCGACCGGAGCTCGCCGCTGCTCGTGGCGGCGCTCAGCCAGAACCAGAAGATCGACGGGGTCTTCAAGTTCTTCCGGCCGAACCCGAGCGGCGACGGCACCACCGAGCAGTACTTCACGGTGGAGATCAAGGAGGGCAACGTCGCCTCCGTGAAGCAGTTCGTCCCGTCGACGATCCAGAAGGAGACGGCCGGCGAGCCGCCGCAGGAGGAGGTGACGTTCGTCTTCAAGACGATCACCTGGACGTACACGAACGGCGGCGTCACCCACACCGACAGCTGGGCCGGCGAGGGCTGATCCTCGACTCGCGCCACCCACCCCCTGCGCACCCCGGAGCTCCCGGGGTACGCGGGGGCGGGCGGTGGAGCGCTCTACTCTCAGGCACTCTTGGCAGGCCGCGGGCTCCTCTCCCGGATCGGCAGCGAGGCTCCCCTCGACGAGGTCGGGGCCGTGCTGGAACACCTGCGCGTGCTGCTCAACACGCGCCAGGGCGAGACCCCCTGCGCGCCGGACTTCGGGGTGATGGACCTCTCCGACGTCGTCCACGCCTTCCCGGCCGCGGGCCCCGGCCTCGCGAAGGCCATCCGCGCCACGATCCTCCAGTACGAGCCGCGCCTCACGCACGTGAGCGTGCGCCACGTGCCCGACGACGGCCTCCAGCTCCGGTTCGAGATCAGCGCGCAGATCGCGGGGCGGCGCGGCGCGCGCCCGGTCCGGTTCGCCACGACGGTCCGCCCCGGCGGCCGCTACGACGTCGCGGGGTGACGATGTTCTCGAAGCGCTACCAGTCGGAGCTCCAGTTCCTGCGCGGCCTCGGCAAGGAGTTCGCCGCCGTGCACCCCTCCGCGGCCGGCCTCCTCGCCGAGCGCGGCGGCGATCCCGACGTGGAGCGGCTGCTCGAGGGCTTCGCGTTCCTCTCGGCCCGCATCCGCGAACGGCTCGACAGCGCCGTCCCGGAGCTCATCCAGGATCTCGCCGAGATCCTCGTGCCGCACGTGCTGCGCCCCGTGCCGGCCGCCACCATCGTCGAGTTCCTTCCCACCCCCGGCGCGCTCCGCGCCCGCGCCCGCATCGCCGCGGGCGCCGAGCTCGGCACCGCCCCGGTCGACGGGTTCCCGTGCCGGTTCCGGACCACCGCCGACCTCGACCTCCTCCCGGTGACGGTGCAGGACGCGGCGCTCGACCAGGCCATCGGGGCGACGCCCGTGCTGCGCCTCTCGCTCCAGGCGCCCCCGCCCGCGCTGCCGAGCGTGTTCGAGGAGGGCGGCATCCGGTTCTTCCTCCAGGGCGAGCTGCCGTTCACGACCACGCTCCTCCTGTGGCTCGGCCGCCACCTCAAGGGCGTGCAGGTGAAGGGCGCCGGCGCGCGGCCGGTGCAGCTCCCCGCGCGCGCCGTCCGGCTCCCGGCGTTCGGCCCCACGTTCCCGCTCCTCCCCTGGCCCGCGCTCGCGCCGCAGGGCTACCGGACGCTGCTCGAGTACTTCACGCTCCCGCAGAAGTTCCTCTTCTTCGAGGTCCGCGGCCTCCACGAGGCGCTCGGCGCCGCCCAGGAGCGGTTCGAGCTCGCGCTCCAGTTCGACCGCCCGCCGGACCTGCCGTCGCGCGTGTCGAAGGACCACTTCCGCACGAACTGCGTCCCCGCGGTGAACCTGTTCCCCGCGAGCGGCGAGCCCATCCGGCTCGAGGCGCTCGGCGAGGAGCACCTCGTGCGCGCCGCGGAGCTCGATCCGCGCGCGGTGGAGGTGTTCCAGATCGAGTCGGTCACCGGCCTCCCCGACGCCCGCGGCCGCCGGCGCCCCTACCCCGCCTTCGCAGGCTACGACCGCTCCTACGGGCCGGACGTCCACTACCACCGCGTCCGCCGCCGCCACTCGGCGCTCGACGGCGGCATGGACGTGTACCTGTCCGTGCTCACGCCGCGCGGCACCGGCCCCGGCCCGGAGGAGGAGATCCTGTCGCTCGAGCTCCTCTGCACGAACCGGTCGCTCCCGGGGCAGCTCCGGCTCGGCGACGTCTCGGTGATGACCCCCGGCTCGCCGACCATGGCGCGGTTCCGCAACATCGTGCCGGTGACGAAGCCGGTCCGGCCGCCGCTCGGGGGCGAGCTCCAGTGGCGGCTCGTCTCGCACCTCGCCGCCGGCCGGAGCTCGCTCGCGAGGCCCGAGGCGCTCCGCGCCCTGCTCTCGGCCTACGACTTCCCGTCGTTCGTGGACCAGCAGGCCGGGCGCGCCAACCAGCTCCGCATCGAGGGCGTGCGGGCGGTGGAGGCGGCCGAGGCGCGCCGGCTCCTCGGGGGCGCGGTCGTCCGCGGCACGCGGCTCCTCCTGCTCCTCGACGAGGCCCACTTCGCGAGCCCCGGCGACGCCTTCCTGTTCGGCGGCGTGCTCGACGAGCTCCTCGGCGCCCAGGTGCCGGTGAACGCCTTCGTCGAGCTGGCCATCCGCCTCGATCCCTCGCACCGGGAGTACGCATGGACCCCGCGGAACGGGACGCTGGCGCTGATCTGACACGGGGGCTGCGCCCCCGCCCCAGCGGCAGAGCCGCTGGGGCCCCACCCCTGCTGCGCTGGGTCCCGCCGCGCTGCGCCGCCGACATGGGACCCACCGTCGAATGGCGGCTTGCGCGGCACCCAGCGAGGAGGGGCTACGCCCCTCCCCCGCGCGTTCGCGCGGGGCCCCCACCCCGCTCATGACCGACTCCGACGCAACCGACGAGGCGGCCCGCATCGAGGCCGCGCGGCGCCAGGGCTTCCTGCCGCTGCTCGTGCTCCTCGACCGCCTGCAGCCGGGCGTCGCAGACCTCGGCGGCGACGTCGCCGCCGCGGCCGAGCACGTCCGCTTCCGGCACGATCCGGCCATGCACTTCACCCCGGGCGACGTCTCCCGCGTGGAGGAGCAGCGGCTCCCGCCCGATCCGAACGACTTCACCACCCGCTCGCGCCGGCGCTGGGACGTGGTGACGACGTTCCTGGGGCTCACCGGCACGGTGAGCCCCATCCCGCAGTACATGGCGGAGGAGATCGTCCAGCAGCCGCCGGACGAGCGCGCGAGCCAGGACTTCCTCGATCTGTTCCACCACCGGGCGATCTCGCTCCTCGCGCGCGGCCTCCTCGAGAACGACCCCGCCGCCTCGCACCGCGGCGAGCAGAGCGATCTCTGGTCGAGCCGCCTGCTCGCGCTCGCCGGCGTGGACCCCGCGACGCGGCTCGGCCCCGGGGGAGATCCGCCGACCGAGCCGGTCGGGGTCGGCGAGGGCGACGCCCGCTGGCTGCTGCTCCGGGCGGCGGCGCTCGTGACGGAGCGCGCGCCGACGGCCGCCGGGGTCGAGGCCATCCTGCGC
>JAEYOU010000044.1 GCA_023411405.1 Pseudomonadota bacterium
CGCCGACGCAGCGCGCCGAGATGGGCGCCCGCGGCCGCGCGCTCGCCCGCGCACGGTGGGCGGGGCCTGCGGTGGCCCGCGCCATGCTCGCGGCATACGCGCGGGCCGCATCCGTCGCGGAGGAGGCCGCGATCCCATGAACGTCCTCGTGACCACCCAGGTCTACCCGCCGGAGCTCCACCCGTCGGCGCTGATGGTCTCGCAGCTCGCCCGGTTCCTCGCGGCCCGCGGCCACGACGTCACGGTCGCGTGCGGCCACCCGCACCACCCCACGGGCCGTCTGCCGGAGGGCTGGTCGCGCGGACTGCTCCGGCGCGAGGAGCACGACGGCGTGCGGGTGATCCGGGGGTGGCATCCGGTGTCGCCGAGCCGTCGTATCTTCGTGCGCGGGCTGGTCTGGATCGGACAGGCGCTCGGCACCGCCGGCGCCGCGCTCGCGGCCCCGAAGCCCGACGTGATCGTGAACTACGGCCCGCCGCTCGTGGGGCCGCTGCTCGCGGCGGCGCTGGCCGGTGCGCGCCGCGCCCGGCTCGTCAGCGTCATCTACGACCTGTACCCGGACGTCGCCGTCGAGAGCGACAGCGTCCGGAACCCGCTCGTGATCGCCGCGGCGCGCCGCGCGGAGCGGCTCCAGTACCGGCGCTCGGATCGGCTGCTCGTGCTGTCGGAGGGGTTCCGGCGGAAGCTCCTCGCGCGGGGAGTCCCGCCGGAGAAGATCGCGGTCATCCCGGTGTGGCTCGAGGCGGACGAGATCACCCCCCGCGCGCGCGACACCGCGTGGCGGCGGCGCCACGGCATCGGCCCGGAGCGGCACGTGGTGCTCTACGCCGGGACGACCGGCCTCGTCTCCGGCGCGCGCGTGGTCCTCGACGCCGCGGCGCGGCTGCGCGATCGCGAGGACGTCCTCTTCCTGTTCGTGGGCGACGGGCAGGTCCGCGCCGCGCTGGAGAGCGCCGCGCAGGAGCTGGCGCTCGCCAACGTCCGCTTCCTCCCGTTCCAGCCGCGCGCGGAGCTCCCCGAAGTGCAGGCCTCCGCCGACCTCTCGCTCGTGACCCTCGCCCCGGGCCGCGGCCAGACGAGCGTCCCGAGCAAGGTGCTGGGCTACATGGCCGCGGGGCGGCCGGTGCTCGCGAGCGTGGACGAGGACTGCGACACCGCGGAGACGGTCCGCGACTCCGGCTGCGGCGCCGTCGTTCCACCAGGCGATCCCGCCGCGCTCGCCGCCGCCGTCGAGCGGATGCTCGCGGACGAGCCGGGCCGGCGGAGGATGGGCGAGGCCGGCCGGGCCGCGTTCGAGCGCCAGTTCGACGCCGCCGCGGCGCTCCCCCGGTACGCGGAGCTGCTCGAGGAGCTGGCGCGGCCGCGGGCGCCGCGCCCGGTCGGCGCCGGGCAACCGCCACCTGTCGACGCGGGTCCTCGTGGCCCGCTCACCCTGAGCTTGTCGAAGGGTGAGCGAGAGCGGCCCCTAACGGCCGCTCACCCTGAGCTTGTCGAAGGGTGAGCGAGACCGCGGCCCACTCCTGGGGTCGCTCGCCGTACGCCTCGCCTTGGGGGGGGCGTTGCCGCGGGCGGCCGGCCGCCTCCGCCGCAGCGCCGACGCGGAGAAGGAATGCTCGGCGCGGATCTCGATCATGTGCCACGCGCGGAGCCCACTCACTCCCATTGGGCGCGTCGGCGGTTCGACCGCCTCGGCCCGTCCCGCGCGCGAACCACGCGCTGCACCGCCTGGGCGCCTGCGCCGACGGTCGGCGCTGCGGCAGAGGCGCCCGCCCGCTGGGCGGCGTGGCTGGTGGGCGGCTCGGCTGCGGCGTTCACCACACCGCCCCGCAGGCCTCAGCTCGACTCGCCACGCTCAAAGCGCCGAACAACATCCTCGTAAATGGAGTGATCGATTTGATGGAACTCAAAGAGCATGAACAGTGGCTCCAAGAGATGCCGGACATCTTCGACGAGCGACTCCTTCATCGCCCCGAGCACGGCGACGATCTCCGCCTGACTCTGCGCATCTTTGCAACGACGCGGCCGCAGAAGGACGCGCGAGCCCGCCGAACTCAACGTGCGGCCCGCGAGGCCGCGGTGCACGATCCTGATGCTGATCCTCTCATCCGGAGGTACCCCCAGGTTTGCATAGAGCCGCGAGGCGAACATCAGGGCCTCCGCGACCCGCACCATCCGCGTGTTGAAGAAGATCTGACCCTCAGACCGCATTTCTTCAAAGAGGCTCTGGAGCAGGTAGAAGTCTCCGTTCTTCCTTCTATCTGACAGCGGCGCTCACCCGCGTTGAGCCCGCTTGCTCGCCCTTCGACAGGCTCAGGGCGAGCGGGTTCTCTTGTCCGCTCGTGCTGAGCTTGTCGAAGCACGAGCGGTGATGGGATCAAGCCAGCTGGGCGCCGCCATGAGATCCACGGGCCGCAACAAGAAGATCGATCTGCGACTTGCTCAGCGGATCATGCACCGCAAACCGCACCTCCATCGACCCCTCAAGTCCTACGCCCTGAAGACCCACCTCAGCGCGCCCGCGCTGCTCTTCGAACCAGGGGTCATCAAGCACTGGCTCGCCTGTCTGACCGGTTCCCGTTGGAGAAGTGGGTCGTGTCGTGGGTCGCCCAGGATCAGGCGAGAACGGGCTTGGACCCACAGGCGGCCTAGGATGCATCGGCACTCCCAACAACTCCCTCAGGAGTTCACCGAGCCTTTGGGCATACATGCCGTCGTCGTTGAAGTCGACATACATGCGCGGTCCCATGAACCGGGGCACCGAACAAGCAGCATTGCTGCGCATCAAGGGCACGAACTTTGTGGTTTCGATCGACTGGACGACTTCTGCCGTGACGATGAGTCGTTCGTAACCCACTCCGCCTAATCCGGCTTCGGCCTTACGAATGTAAGAGTCCGAGCAGACCATTAGGACGCGATTCGCGTTCGCTATTCCATGCTGCATAAAGGCCGCCACATCCTGACCTGGTACAAGGGAGCTTGTCCCTGGCCCTCGTCCCCGTTTGTCAGGCGACAAGGTGCCGCCGAGCGTACGACTCATGTGTTTGCTCCAGGGCGCGTCGACCGATGGCGCTGGCGTCAGCCGTCGCATGCGAGCGTCCCGCGCTCCCTGGCCGCAGATGCGCTGCACGCCCGCTGCGATGCTCCGCGCAACGCTCCCGCCATCGCACACACCCGCAGCCGAGCCACTCCACCAGCGCCGCCGACCAGCGGGCGGGCGGCTCCGGCCCGGCGCCGACCGTCGGCGCAGGCGCCCAGCCGGTTCAGCGGGTCCTCCGCGCGCGAAAGGGACCGAGCGCGCGCGGAGGCGGTTGAACCGCCGACGCGCCCAGGTGGACCGAGCGTCCTCCGCGCGTGGCCCACGATCGATATCCGCGCCGAGCATTCCTTCTCCGCGTCGGCGCCGGGCCGGAGCCGGCCGGCCGCCCGCGGCACCGCCACCCCAGGCGAGGCGTACGGCAGACGCACGCGAAGAGTGATCCGCACACCCGCTCTACGCACACCCGCTCACCCTTCGACAAGCTCAGGGTGAGCGGGTCCACTCCGGATCCGCATGACAGGCACCCTTCGACAAGCTCAGGGTGAGCGGTCCGTTACGAACGAAGCGGCCCCAGGCCCAGGGAGAAGAACCCTGAGGCCTGGGGCCTGAACCTGCATCCTGCCCGGCCGAGCGATCCGGACCGTCACCGCTCGTGCTTCGACAGGCTCAGCACGAGCGGATACGAGCGCCGGAGCGCCGCCCCGCTACCCGCACGTATTCGGCGTGGTGATGGAGTTCGTCGGCTGCACCTGCGTCCCGGAGAACCAGTTGTTGCACGCGCCGGCCGAGGTGAGCTGGTTGTTGCGGATGGTGATCCGCGTGACCGTCGGGTTCGAGACGTAGTTCGTGAACTGGCGCACGTTGATCCCGTGGCGCGGGACGTTCCGGATGACGTTGTTCTCGATGGTGACGTCCGTCATCGCCGTGGCGTAGCCGAGGATCCGGATGCCGTCCGGCATCGCGCCCGAGTGGACGCCGGCGATCGTGTTGCCGCGGATCACCAGGTTCTCGATCTTGTCGGAGCCGTACTGGCCGCCGACCACGAGCGAGGTGTCGATGCCCGAGCCGACGTTCTCGAGGGTGTTGCCGGTGATGGTCATGGAGTGCGAGCCGTTCTGCATCCCGATCCCCGCCCAGGAGAGGTCGCCGTTCCGGATCCGGTTGTTGGCGACCGTGCCGTTCCGGCAGTTCTCGAGCTTCATCGCGTTCCGCTCGAAGCCGTCCCAGACGTTGTTCGAGATGTCGAGGTCCCAGGTCTGCTGCGCGAGCAGGCCGTTGGCGTTGATGGACGAGTGCCGGGACCGCGCGTTGGTGACCGTGTTCCCCGTGAAGACGAAGCCCGTGACGTGGTTCACGGGATCGCCGCCCGTCCAGGGCGTCGTCGCGAAGATGGCCTCGAAGAAGTTGTTCTTGAAGACGCTGTTCGTGACCTTGATGGCGCTCACCCGGCGGGTGGCGATGCCGGCGCCGTAGACGTTCTGGAAGGTCGCGCGGTCCACGGTGAGGCCGCTGTACGCGCCGTCCATCTTCACGGCCGTCCGGAAGGAGCGGCCGTTGAAGCTGTCGTTGAACCCGCCCGAGGGCTGGGCCGCCTTGTTGCCGTCGAGGATGCAGTTGCGGATCGTGAAGTTGTTGGCGGTGACGTTGAAGATCGGCGAGCCGTCACCGGAGGCGAGCGCGCGGAGCTTGATCACCGCCGGGGTGGTCGCGGAGCAGACGATGCTGGTGTTCGCCCGGTTCACGGCCACCGCGCGCACGTTGTAGGTGCCCGCAGGGACGTTCACGACCGAGCCGTTGGCCGAGACGATGGCCGCGTTGAAGTTCGCGGTGTCGTCGCCGCCGGTGGGGCGGGACACGGTGACGCCCACGGGGGCGGTCACGGTGACCGTGGCGACCGCGCTCTTCGTCGCGTCGGCGGCGCTCCTGGCGACGACGTGGTAGGTGCCCGCCGCCGAGGGGGCCGTGTAGAGGCCGGTCGCGCTGACCGCGCCGCCCGCCGCGCCCTCCTGGACCGTCCAGGTGACGCTCGTGTTGGTGGAGCCCGTGACCGCCGCCGAGAGCTGCACGGACGCGCCGGCCTGGAGCGCGGCGGTCGCGGGGGAGACCGTGATCGCCACCGCCGCCGGCGGCGGCGGGGTGGTGGTCCCCTGGACGACGGCCTGCATCTCCCAGAGGTTCGCGTAGTCGTTCTCGGTGTTGCCGTTCACGATGACCCACACGTGGTTCGCGCTGAACGCCGGGAACGAGTAGAGCTCGAGGCCGTCGGTCGTGCCGGAGGACTGGCCGGACCAGACCGTGCGGATCACGTTGTCCGCGCCCCGCGCCCGGATCTCGAACGTGGTGCGGCGCGCGGCGCCGCGGTACCAGGAGATGCGCAGGCCGGTCAGCGTCTTGAGCCCGCCGAGATCGCCGACGATGTACTGACCCTTCCCGAGGGCCGTCCACCGCGTGGCGAGGGTGCCGTCCACCGCGTTGGTCGCGGGGAAGCCGGCGTCGGCGGCGGTCGCGGCCACGGCCACGAACCCGCTGCTGGCCGCGGCGCCCGCGAGCTGCTCCGACGGCGCCGCCGACGGAATGTCGCCGCCGAGGTCCTCGTCGAGAGAGGAGGAAGAGGAGGGAGCTCCGCACGCAAAAGCGATTGCGGAGAGGATTGCAAGGGCCAACTTCCGATTCGCGTTCATCACACCTGCCCGAAGGAGCTGAAGTTCTTGGTTTCCGGTGACGCGTGCCCCGCGTTCGTGGGACAGCGCCAGCAGTGAACTCCAACCCGGTCGGGGGATGTAAGGGACCGCTGTAGAGCGGAGTCGCCGGTGACGTTGCGTCCGGGCAACGACGACGGCGGACGATGCGTACGGTCAGCGATTGCGCCTGCTCAATCGCAGGTGTTTCCGGAGTCCGTGACCTCGGCCGGCTCGACCTCCGAGCCCGCGAACCAGCGCGTACAGGCGCCGGAGGACGTGAGGCGATTGTCCTCGATCTTGATCCGCGCGAAGACGGGGCGCGCGTGGAACGTCCGGAACTGCTTCACCTGGATCCCGTGCCCCGGGACCCCGTCGATCGAGTTCGCGGCGATGGTGAGATCCGAGGTCGCCGGGCCGAAGCCGAAGATCCGGATGCCGTCCGCGAGCTCGCCGTCCGCCACGCCGCGGACCGTGTTCCCGCGGATGGTCACGCCGACGAGCTCGTCCGGCGGGTACTGGCCGCCTGCGACGAGCGAGGCGTCGATGCCCGTGCCCACGTTCGTGAGCTCGTTGTCGGCGAGGGTCAGCCCGCGCCCGCCGTTCTGCATGGTGATGCCGGCGAAGTTGCGGAGCGCGCCGTCGCGGATCCTGTTGCGGGCGATCGTCCCGTCGCGGCAGTTCTCGAGCTTGATCGCGTTGCGCTCGTAGCCCGCCCACTCGTTGTCCTCGATGGTGATCCCCTTCATCTGGTGCACCATCAGGCCGTTGGCGTTGACGCGGCGATCTCCGGACGCGGAGTTCAGGACCTCGTTCCCGGTGAAGGTGAAGCCCTCGAGGAAGTTCGCGTGGTCACCGAGGGTGAACGCGTTGTCGGCGAAGACCGCCTCGAAGTTGCCGTCCCGGAACGTGCTGTCCTTCACGACGATCCCGCTCACCCCGTGCGTCGCCACCGCCGCGCCGTACACGTTCTTGAACGTGACCTTCTCGAGCGTGAGCCCGCTGCGCCGGCCGCTCGCCTTCACCCCCGCGCGGAACACCCGCCCCGCGAAGCTGTCGCTGAACCCGCCCGCGGGCTGCGCCGCCCGGTTGCCGTCGAGGATGCAGTTGCGGAGGGTGAACCCGTCCGCCCGGACGTCGAAGATGGGCGCGCCGTCCCCCGGGGCGAGGGGCGGGAGCTGGAAGGTCGCGGCCGGATCGCCGGTGCACTCGAGGGTCGTGTTCGCCTTCTCGACCCGGACCGCCCGGACGACGAAGGTGTCCGAGCCGGCGATGGTGAGGGTGCTCCCGCCGGCGCTCGCGAGCGCCTGCTCCAGCATCGCCGTGGCGTCCTCGCCCGGCGCGAGCCGCGTGCTCCGTCCGGAGGAGCCGCAGGCCAGCGCCGCGAGCGCGAGGGCGACCCAACGTTCCACCGGCACCCGAGCCATCCCGCGCTCCTCACTCCACGGCCCGACTCGGCCGCGGCCCGAGCGGGCGCGCGGGCACGCCGACGGCCACCACCCCCGGGCCGAGATCCCGGGTCACCACCGCCCCCGCGCCGACCTGCGCACCCGGACCGATCGTCACGCCGGGGAGGACCCGCACCCCCGCGCCGAGCCAGCACCCGTCGCCGATCGCGACGGCGGCGTAGCGGACCGGCTGCAGCGCCACCGGCGTGCCGTCGCCCCGCGCGTCCTGGTTGGACTGCGAGTACACGATGACGCCCGCGGCCACGGCGCACCGCGCGCCGAGCGTGAGCCCGCCCTGACCGTAGAGCACGCAGCCGACGTCCACGTGGGTCCCGGCGCCGATCTCGACCCGACCCTCCGGCGCGTTGGCGTCGAGCCGGGTCTCGCCGTAGAGCGTCACGCCCGACCCGAGCCGGAACCGCGCCGCCGGCCCCACGAACCGCACCCCGCGCCCGATGCGCCACCCGGCGGCGCCGCCCAGCAGCCAGCCGCGGAGGCGGCGCTCCACCGCCTCGCGGTCGCGCC
>JAEYOU010000078.1 GCA_023411405.1 Pseudomonadota bacterium
GCGCGGGGGCCGTCCGCGCCTGAGCCCGCTGCGCGGCCCGCGGCGGCGGCTTCGGCGCGGGCGCGCCGCGGAGCTCGGTCCAGGTGCGGTCGACGAACTGCGAGGGGGTCTTCGCCTTGCGCCAGCGGTCGTCCATCGTGCGCCCGCCGATCGGCACGTAGGCCCAGACGGCGGCGACCGCTGCGGCCGCGAGGAGGAGCTTGAGCAGCACGCGCAGCATGGATCGGGGGTACCACGCCGCCCGGCCGAGGGCGAGTTTTCGCCGGAGCCCCGAGGCCCTCACCGAAGAAACGGAGCGAGCTCCTCGGCGCCATCGACAAGCACCGCCGCCCCCGCGCGCAAGAGCTCCTCGCGCGGGACCAGCCCCCAGGTGACGGCGACGAACTCCATCCCGGCGGCCCGCGCCGTCTGCGCGTCCACCGGGCTGTCTCCCACGAGGACGGCGTCCTCGGGGCGGACGCCGGCGCGCGCGAGGAGGGCGCGGGCGCCCGCAGGGTCGGGCTTCGCGGGCGCATCGCCCCCGCCGACGACCGCGAAGAAGCGCGGCGCGAGGCCGAGCCCGTCGAGGATCCGCCGCGCCATCGGCGCGGGCTTGTTGGTCAGGACGGCGAGGGGACGGCCGGCGCCGGCGAGGACCTCGGGCACGCCCGGGTACGGCCGCGTCCGATCGAGGAGGTGCTCCCCGTAATGCGCGCGCCACGCCGCGAGCGCCGGCTCGAGGAGGTCGGGACGGGCGCCGACCGCCCGGGAGAGGAGCATCCGCGCGCCGTCCCCGATGAACCCGCGGACCTCCTCCCGGCCGCGCGCCGGGAGGCCCACGCGGGCGAGGGCGTGGTTCACGGACGCGGCCAGGTCGTCGACCGAGTCCACCAGCGTCCCGTCGAGGTCGAAGATGGTCAACCGGGGGCGGACCTCCGCCCCCTCTCCCGCGCGCGTCACCGCTTCACTTCTCTTCCAGGATCGTGAACTCCACGCGCCGATTCTTCGCACGACCGAGCGCGGTGGCGTTTGTCGCGACGGGCCGGTCGAACCCGTACCCCTCCGAGACGAGGCGCCCGGCTTCGATCCCGCGCTGGACCAGGGCCCGCACGACCGATCGCGCGCGGCGTCGCGACAGGTCGAGGTTGTACGCCCTCCCGCCGCGGTTGTCGGTGTGACCCTCGATCCTTACCCGGCGCAGCTCGGGGTGGTCGCGCAGCAGGGTGGCGATCGCGTCGAGCACCTTGCTGGACTGCGGCTTGATCGTGTCGCGCGCGGTGTCGAAGAGGATCGCGTCGCGCAACGAGAGCCGCTCGGTCTCGAGCTCCACCAGCGGGCCCTTCACCGGGCAGCCGTCGTTCTGCGCGGGCCCGGGCTCGTCGGGACACTTGTCCTCGGGGTCCGGGATGAAGTCGCCGTCTCGATCCGGGCAGCCGTCGTTCTCCTCGGGGCCCGGGGCGTCCGGGCAGGCGTCGCGCTCGTTGGGCACCCCATCGCCGTCCCGGTCGTTCGACTGCTTGGTCGGGGGAGGAGGGGCCGGCGGCGACGGCTCGGAGGCCTCCTCACGCCGCTCTCCGACCCACCGCACGCCGCCGAACACGCGCCACGCCTCGCGGCCCCAGCCCGCCTCGCCCAGCCCGGCGCCGCCCCCGGCCTCCACGGCCCAGCCGCGCGGAAGGAAGAGGCGGATCCCGCCCCTCGCCGAGAGCGGGGCGCGGTACCGGTCGCCGCCCTCGCCGAGCCCGCGCGGCATGCCGCCGAGCAGCTCGGCCATGAGGCGCGTGCGCTGGACGGGCCCGAAGCCGCCGCCGGTCCTGGCGGCGGCGAGCCCGCCGGTGAACCCGTCGTGCACCACGAGCTGCGCGTACTGCCCCTGGCCGCGCACCCAGTACCCGAGCTGGAGGTCGAGCCGGAGCCGCCCCATCGCCCGGGTGAGCACCACGCCCGGCACCGCCGAGAGGCCGTCGCCGGCGAACGCCTCGCGGTCGCCGGTGGGGAGCCGCACGTCGAGGAGCGCCGCGACCGCCAGGGGCGCGCGCGCCTGCGAGAGGAGCCGCAGCTTGCCGAACGCCCGGACATCCCCGAGCGCGGTCCGCGCCACGGGGTCCACCAGCGGGCCGGTCACGCCCTGGTCCTCGAGGAGCGAGAAGTCGGCGCGCTGCGCCGCCACGACCGGGACGTCGAGGGCGAGCTCGGCCCGCGAGAAGGCGTAGTGCGCGAGCAGGTGGCCGGTGAGGCGCGAGCGGAGCAGCGGCTCGCGCTCGCCGCCGAGCCGGAGCGAGAGCAGCCCGGCCGCGTAGTCGGCGAGGAGCGCGCCGCCCCGCGTGCCCGCGCGCGCCACCTCGCCCGTCTCGACCGCGAAGTTGCCGTCCAGCGAGAGCGCCGGCCGGGTGGGGTCGGCGTCGAAGCCGCGCCGCGTCGGATCGTCGGCGGCGTGGACCTGGAGGGCGGCGAGGCAAGCCGAGAGCGCGGCGAGCGAGCGGACGGACCGGCGGGGGCGCATGTGGGCCCCAGTCTGGCTGGGCGCTTCGATGGGTGCAAGGGCTCCGGCGCGCCGTGCGTCCCGCCAGGGCCGTGCCCCAGCCCCATCGGGCGCCGGCTCAGCCCGATCCCTTCGCGGCAGCCGGGGGGGCAGGCGCCGGCTCGGTCGCGGCGGCCTCGTTCGATGCAGCCGCGGCGGCCTCGCGGGCGTGACGCTCGAGGCGCTCCGCGTCGCGCCGCGCGCGCTTGCGCTCCTGCCGCTTGCGAACGACCGCGACGAGCGCGTCGTGCACGGCCGGATCGAGCTGGGTCCCACGGAGCCGGGCGACGATCGCGAGCGCCTCCTCGACCGGGTACGCCCGCTGGTACGGCCGGTTCGAGGTGCACGCGTCCCAGGTGTCCGCGGCGTTGACGATCCGGGCGACGAGCGGGATGGCGTCGCCGGCGAGGCCGTCGGGGTAGCCGGTCCCGTCCCAGCGCTCGTGGTGGTTGCGGATGGCCGGCGCGGCGGCGGCGAGGAAGGCGACCCCGGCGACGATCTCGGAGCCGATCCGCGGGTGCTCCTTCGCGAGGTCGCGCTCGGCGTCGGTGAGCGGCGTCGCCTTGGAGAGGATGGCGTCGGGCATCCCGATCTTGCCGATGTCGTGCAGCACGCCGCCGTACTCGAGCGACTGGAGCGCCTCGGGCGAGAGGTTCAGCTCGCGCCCGAGCTCCACCGCGAGCGCCGCCACGCGGTGGGAGTGACCGCGGGTGTACGGGTCCTTGGCGTCGATCGCCGAGGCGAGGCTGCGGATCGTGTCGAGGTAGCCCTGTTCGAGGGCCTGGATGAGCCGCCGGTTCTCGGCGTCGTACGAGGCCAGCTCGCGGGACATGTGGTTGAAGGTGTAGGCGAGATCGCCGATCTCGTTGCGCGCGGCGACCTGCACCTGGCGGCCGAAGCGGCCGCGGGCGATCTCGAGGGCGCCGCGGACGCACTCGGCGATCGGCCGGGTCACGCTCTGCGCCACGAGCGCGGCGCCGGAGGCGGCGAGGAGCAGGCACGAGAGCACCGCGATCGCCGCGGCGGCGTCGAGGCCTCCCCGCGCCTGGGCGAGCATCCAGCCGAGGAGCACGACGGGGAGCGCGCTCGCGGCGGTCACGAGCACGAGCAGGGTGCGCGAGAGCTTCATCGGATCGCCAGGGCGCGCGCCAGCGCCCGCTCCAGCCCGCGCCGGGTGACCGGCTTGTCGAGCCGGATCTCCACCGCCTCGGCCCCCTCCATCTCACGGAAGCTGGAGTCGCTGATGGCCGTGAGGAGGATGGCCGGCCCGGCGTAGCCGACGGCGCGCATCTCCTTGAGCGCGTCGAGGCCGGAGAGGCGCGGCATGAGGAGGTCGAGCACGACCACCGCCGGCCGCTCGCGCACGCAGAGGCCGACCGCCTCGAGGCCGTTCTCGGCGGAGACGACCTCGTGCCCGAGCTCGCCGAGGAGGTCGGTGACCATCGTCCGGACCAGGCGGTCGTCGTCTGCGATGAGGACCTTCACGGCCCGGGGAACATAACACGCGGACGGACCCGGGGTCGTGCGGGGGTGGGACCTGGTCCTCTACGGCCCCATGCCGACCCACTCCGCGCCGTCCTCGAACACCTCGCGCTTCCAGATCGGCGCCTCACGCTTGAGCCGCTCGAGGCAGTCCTCGCAGGCGCGGAAGGCGGGGCGCCGGCGCTCGGCGGCGGCGGCGATCACCACCGCGGCGTCCCCGGGGACGAGGACGCCGACCCGGTGGACGACCGCCAGCGCCGCGCCGTGGGTCGCGCC
>JAEYOU010000138.1 GCA_023411405.1 Pseudomonadota bacterium
GCCCAGACGGCCTCCTCGGCGTCCGCCGGGAGCTTCGCGGCGTCCACGATCGCCCGCGCGAAGCCGGCGTGCCCGACCTCCACGCGCGCGCCGTCGAGGCCGACCCGCGCCAGCGACTGCGCCAGCAAGACCAGCATCTCGGCGTCCGCGTCGGGTCCGCCGGCGCCGAGGAGCTCCACGCCCGCCTGATAGACCTCGCGCGGCACCCCCGCCCGCGCCTCCCGCGCCCGGAGGACCGGGCCGTCGTAGCAGAGGCGCGCCGGCGCCGGGAGGGCGTCGGGCCGCGTGGCGTAGAGGCGAGCGATCTGCGGCGTGATGTCCGGGCGGATGACCACCACCTCGCCCGATCCAGGCTCGACGAACTTCACGGCGTCGGCGACGGCCGACGGCGGCAGGCCGCGCTCGATCACCTCGAGCCGCTCGAGCGTCGGCAGGAACAGCCGCCGGTACCCGAAGCTCGAGAAGACTTCCTGGAGCCTGCCCGACAGCTCCGCCAGGTGGGCGGAGTGGTCGGGCAAGAGGTCGCGGAGGCCGGAGGGGAGCGAGAGGTCGAGCATGGGGGTCGAACTCTACCGCGCCCGGCGGCCCCGCGCGATGGCGGGGCGCAGCGCCCGCTACAGCACGATCGCCCGGACCACGCGGACGTGCGGCAGCTTGCGGAGCCCGTCGAGGACCTCCTGCGAGGGCTTGGAGTCCACGTTGAGGAACGCGAACGCGCGCGACTTGTCGTCGAGGCGCGAGAGCGAGATCCGGGCGATGTTCACGCCGGCCGTGCCGAGCGCGGTGCCGAGGTTGCCGACCACGCCGGGCGAGTCGTCGTTCTCGCACATGATGACGTTCCCGTCCGGGACCGCCTCGAGCCGGAAGCCGTCCACGCGCACGATGCGGGCGTCGTTCTTGCCGTACACGGTGCCGGCGACGTGGGCCGCGCCGGCGGGGCCGGTGACCCGGACGGTGACGAGGCTCGCGTAGTCGAGCGGCTCGGCGGTCCGGACCTCCTTCACGGCGAGGCCGCGGTCGCGGGCGATGGCGGGCGCGTTCACCTCGTTGACCGGCGTGTCCATGAAGTGCCGGAGGAACCCGACGAGCGCCCGGTTCGCGAGCGGGCGCGACGGGTGCGCGGCGAGCTCGCCGGCCACCTCGATCGTCACCTCCGTCGGCCCGGACGGCGCGATCTGCGCGGCGAGGGAGCCGAGCTTCTCGACCAGCGGGAGGTACGGCGAGAGCTGCTCCATGACCTCCTTCGGCAGCCCGAGCACGTTGACGGCGTTCTTCACGACGCCCTGGTTCAGGTAGAGCGCGAGCTGCTCCGCGATGGCGATCGCGACCGCAGACTGGGCCTCCTCGGTCGAGGCGCCGATGTGCGGGGTGCAGGCGAAGGTCTCGAACTTGAAGAGCGGGTGGTCGGCCGGGGGCGGCTCCTTCTCGAAGACGTCCATCGCCGCGCCGCCCAGCTGCCCCGACGCGAGCGCGTCGGCGAGCGCCTTCTCGTCCACGATGCCGCCGCGCGCGCAGTTCACGAGGAGGGCGCCCTTCTTCATCTTGGCGAAGACCTCGGCGTTGACGAGGTTCTTGGTCTGCTCGTTGAACGGCACGTGCAGCGAGAAGACGTCCGCGCTCCGCCAGAGCGTGTCGAGGTCCACGAGCTCCACGCCGAGCTTCTGGGCGGCGTCGGCGGAGATGAACGGGTCGTAGGCGAGGACCCGCATCTTGAGCGCGATCGCGCGATCGACGAGGACCGAGCCGATGTTGCCGATGCCGACCACGCCCAGCGTCTTCCCGGCGAGCTCGTGCCCCTGGAACTTCTTCTTCTCCCACTTGCCCGCCTTGACGCTGGCGGTCGCGGCGGCGACGTGGCGGGAGAGCGACAGCATGAGCGCGAGCGCGAGCTCCGCCACGGTGGTGGACGAGCCGCCCGGCGTGTTCATCACCACGACGCCGCGGCGCGTGGCGGCGTCGAGATCGACGTTGTCCACGCCGACGCCGGCGCGCCCGACCACCTTGAGCTTCTTCGCCTTGTCGAGGACCTTGGCGTTCACCTTCGTCGCGCTCCGGACGGCGAGCGCGTCGTAGTCGCCGATGATGGCCTCGAGCTCCTCGGGCTTGAGGCCGACCTTCACGTCGACCTCCAGGCCGGCCTTCTTCAGGATCTGGACGGCCTCCTGGGACAGATCATCCGAGACGAGCACGCGCGCGGTCATGGCCCCAACCTCCCGTGGCGCCGCCCGCCCGGGAGCGGGCGCGGGGCGCGGGTGAAGACGATGCCACCGGCTTACCAGCGGCGACTTTGCGCGTCAACGAGCGCCGACGCGGAGCCCGTCCACCGCCGTCGCGACCAGCTCCGCCCTGGCCCGATCGATCTCCTGCTCGTTGCCCGCAGGGACGAGGCCCATCACCATGCCGGAGAGGGTGAGCTCCATCGCCCCGAGCAGCGCGGTGGCGGCGACGACCGGGCTCGTCTCGCGCCGCAGCTCCCCCCGCTCCTGCCCCTGGCGCACGACCTCGGCGAGGAGGCGCACCGCCTTCTCGAACGTCTCCCGCGTGGAGCCCGCCCGCAGGCCCTGGGGCGTGTGGGTCACCTCGAGCATCAGGACCCGGACCGCCGCCGGCGCCGTCTTGTAGGCCTCGAAGACGAAGCCGAACATGGCGGCGATCTTCTCCGCCGCGGTCCCCGGGCCGGCGTCGATGCGCTCCAGCGCGCCGATGAAGATCGTCCACTGCTCGTCGAAGACGCTCTCGAGCAGCTCGTCCTTGTTCTGGAAGTAGTGGTAGACGAGGCCGTAGGCGACGCCCGCGGCGCGGGCCACGTCGGCGATCCGGCAGCCGTGGTAGCCCTTCTCCGCGAACACCCGGATCGCGGCGTGGAGGATCAACCGGCGCTTGTCCGGCTCCGGCGCGCCGCCCACCTCCTCGCGCTCTCTCGGGGTCGTTCGCGGTCGGGTCGCCACGCGCCGATTCTCGTTTCGCCGTTCACGTTCCGGCAATCGCAATGGATCGCCGGGCCAGGCTGCGCCCCCGAAGGGACCGGGCCACCGCGCGGCGCGCGGCGTCAGGGGCGCTTCGTCGCAGCGCCCTGGAGGATCTTGGAGAGATCGACGCCGAGCCCGTACGTCATGTTGTCGCAGGCGTCGCGGCTCGCGCGCACCCGGACGGTGAAGCACTGGCACGGCGAGTCCCAGCCCACGCTCGCGGTCTGGTCGACGATCTCGCCCGCGTCCACGTTCGCGCGGCTCTCCCCACCCCGGCACGACACCGTCGGCGTGTGACGGGCAGTCAACTTGACCTCGTACTCCAGCGCGGCTCCGCCGAGGACCAGCCGGGCACCGGCGCGGTACCAGGCGTCCGGCGGTGCGCTCGACGGCCGGAGGTCGAACAGCGCGTCGATCCCCGCGCCCTGCGCGCCGACGGCGCCCGCACCGGTCGCGTCGACCGAGAGCCGGAGCGCGTCGCCCCGGCGATCCTGGAGGCGGGCCCCGAGGTGGAGCCGCGTCAGGCCGTCGAGCCACGAGCCGCGCCAGGCCTCCGGC
>JAEYOU010000209.1 GCA_023411405.1 Pseudomonadota bacterium
GCCGGCGCGCGTGGGCGGAGAGGGCAACGGGACTCCGCCCGGCGCCGGGGCGGCCGGGAGCGGAACGGCCCCTGCCTCGCCGCCCTGCTTGCGGACGGGGAAGAGCTTCTGGCAGCGCGTGCACTTCACGCTGGCGCCGCGGTCGGGGATGCGCGCGTCGTCGATCTGGTACGCCGCGTTGCACTGGGGGCAGACCACCCTCATGGCGCGTTCCCTTTGACGAGGTTCGCCCCTGCCGGGAAGACCCGACCGTGCTTGTCCGCGGCCGACGGCTCCAGGCTCATGGGGGAAAGAGCGGGGTGCCCCGCCGAGAAATCGGCAGGTGTTCAGGGACGATACCACCCCGATTCGGGGCCTCACAAGCCGAGGGCGGGCCGGGCACGCGCTGCCCCGCGCCTGCCCGGCTGGGTCCGCGCTTCGCCATTCGTGCGTGCTACACCGTCACCATGCCGCCCGAATTCTCCGACGCCATCCGGGAGCGCTTCCGGGACTGGACGTACGCGCTGGGCGGCCCCGGCACCCGCTCCCGGCTCGAGAAGCTCACCCCTCCCCGCAACGAGTACGGCGTCGACCCGTACGGCTTCGACGTGGAGTACACGATCGCCGCGGTGGCGCCCCTGCTCTGGCTGTACAAGCGCTACTTCCGCGTGGAGACGCACGACATCTCGAACGTCCCCTCCGAGGGCCGCGTCCTCCTCGTCTCGAACCACTCCGGGCAGCTCCCCTTCGACGGCGCGATGATCGAGATCGCGCTCCTCTTCGACCGCGACCCGCCGCGCGCCGTGCGGGCGCTCATGGACACCTGGGTCCCGACCTTGCCGTACGTCTCCACGTTCATGTCGCGCTGCGGGCAGGTGGTGGGCACGCCCGAGAACTGCCGGCGGCTCCTGGCCGCCGACGAGGCGCTCCTCGTCTTCCCGGAGGGCACGCGCGGGCTCAACAAGCTCTTCAAGGATCGGTACCGCCTCCAGCGGTTCGGGCCGGGGTTCATGCGGCTCGCGCTGGAGATGAACGCGCCCGTGGTCCCGATCGGCGTCGTCGGCGCCGAGGAGCAGGCGCCCGCGCTCTTCGACCTGAAGCCGCTCGCCAGGCTCCTCTCGTTCCCTGCGCTGCCGGTGACCCCGACCGTGCTCCCGTTCCCGCTCCCGACGCGGTACCACCTCCACTTCGGCGAGCCGCTCACGTTCCAGGGTGCGCCCGACGAGGACGACGAGCAGATCGAGGCCAAGGTGGCAGAGGTGGAGGCCGCCGTCCGCGGCCTGCTGGCGCGCGGGCTCGCCGAGCGGAGGAGCGTCTTCTTCTGATGATCGTCCCCGTTCCTGCCGTCCCGACCTTCCCGGGCATGCCGCGGACCGTGCTCGTGACGGGCATCTCGGGGAACCTCGGCCGCGCCCTGGCCAAGCTGCTCCACACCGAGACGCAGGTGGTGGGCGTGGACCGGCGGCCGTTCGCCGGCAAGCCCAAGGACATCGACCACCACCAGGTGGATCTGCGCAAGGCGCGGGTGGAGGAGGCCTTCCGCCGCCGGCGCATCGAGGCCGTGATCCACATGGGGATCATGCACGACCCGCGGATGCCCTTCAGCGAGGCGCACAGCTTCAACCTGGTCGGCACCCACCGGATCCTCGACCTGTGCGTGCGCCACGGCGTGAAGAAGGTCGTGGTGCTCTCGTCGGCCAACGTCTACGGCCCGCGCCCCGACAACTCGAACTTCCTCGTGGAGGAGACGCCGCTCATGGCGGCGGACCGGTACAGCGATCTGCGCGACCTCATCGAGCTCGACATGTACGCGCAGTCGTTCATGTGGAAGCACCCGGAGATCGAGACGGTCATCCTCCGCCACGTGAACATCGTCGGGCCCACCGTCCGCAACGCGCCCGCCAACTACCTGCGCCTGGAGGTCCCGATCACGCTCATGGGGTTCGACCCCATGCTGCAGCTCGTCCACGAGGAGGACGCCTGCCGCGCGCTCGTGCTCGCGCTCCGCCCCGGCCTGCGCGGCGTCTTCAACGTGACTGGGCCCGGCGAGGTGCCGCTCTCGTCCGTCCTCAAGGAGCTGGGGCGGCGCCCGATCGCCGCCCCGCACTTCCTCGTCCGGCCGCTCCTGCGCCGCGCGTTCGAGGCGCGGATCACGAGCTTCCCGCCCGAGGAGCTCGACCACATCCAGTACCTGTGCGTCGTGGACGGCTCGCGGTTCGCGCGCGAGGCGGGGTGGACGCCGCGGTTCTCGCTGCGGGAGACGATCCGCAGCGTGCTGTAGAGGCTGGGAACCCTCCGGCTTCTCCAGACCGGACACGCCGCTCACAGCAAGTGCATCGTCAGTCTCGCCTCCCGCCCTTCTCCCGCGGCGCCTCCGCGACGAACGCCGCCACGAGCGGATGACCGGCGGAGGTCTTGCGCCACATCGCGAAGACCGGGAACTCGGTGCGCGGCTCGGTGAAGCGCCAGGCGACGACGCCGGGCTGGCCGGGGCCCGGCGCGAACGCCGGAACGAGCGAGTACCCGAGCCCGGCCGCGACGAGCGCGAGGATGCTGTCGGCCGAGCCCGCGCCGACGATGCGGGTCGGGTGGATGCCCTGGAGCTCGAGCGCGCGGAGCTGGAGCGCGCGGTGGCGGCCCTGACCGGAGTAGGCGACGAGCGGCTCGGCGGCGAGCTCCTTCAGCTTCGGCGCGCGGCCCTTCGCCAGCCGGTGGCGCGCAGGGAGGACGAGGTAGGCGTGGAGCGTCCCGACCCCGAGCGCCTCGATGCCGGGCGGGACCGACTCGGGCGCGTCGATGAAGACGTCGGTCTCGCCGCGCTGGAGCATGCCGACGTCGTTGTCCCCGAGGTCGTCGAGCTCCACCTGGATGCGGGGGTTCGAGCGCTCGAGCCGCGCCAGCCACGCCGGGAGCAGCGTGCGCAGCACCTGCGAGGCCGAGCGGACCCGGATCCGGCCACCGAGCCCCTTGCCGGACAGGAGGTCGAGCACCGCGGGGAGCCGCTCCATGAACGGCGCGACGAACTCGTACAGCTGGTTCCCCGCCGGCGTCCGCACGAGCCGCTCGCGCCCCGTCCGCTCGAAGAGGCGCACGCCCAGCTCCTGCTCGAGCTTCTTCACCTGCTGGAAGACGCCGGGGGCGGTGATCGGGTACGGGAAGGCGCGCGCGGCCCGCGCGTAGCCGCCGGCGCGCGCCACCCAGTAGAAGCCCTCGAGCCGCTGCACGTTCATCCTCGACCTCCGTCGCGGCGAGCGTATCCGACCTGCGGCCGCAGCGGACCCGCCGCCCGTTCGCTCGCGCGAGCGCCTTTCGTGGGGTTTGTCGAGCGATCCGAACTTTGTTCGGCCGCCGATCAAGGTATGGGAGGGCGCGGGAAGGCCTGGGACGGCTGCATCCGCTCTCGTCCGCGCACGCGACTTTGTTCGCGCCGAGGGACCTTGCGCCCTGGGAGATGGGGGTTGCGTGACCTCCGCGGAACCGGGTAAGTGCTCGCAACCATGCGCTTTGGTCACTTCGACGACGCCTCCCGCGAGTACGTCATCACCACCCCCAAGACGCCGTATCCCTGGATCAACTACCTGGGGTCCGAGCAGTTCTTCGGGATCATCAGCCACATGGCGGGCGGGTACTGCTTCTACCGCGACGCGCGGCTGCGGCGCGTGCTCCGCTACCGGTACAACAACGTCCCGACCGACTCCGGCGGCCGCTACTTCTACGTGAAGGACGGCGACGACTACTGGACGCCGACCTGGGCGCCGGTGAAGCGGGAGCTCGAGCAGTTCGAGTGCCGCCACGGCCTCGGCTACACGAAGATCACCGGCAAGCGCGGCGGCGTCCGGGCCGACCTCCTCTACTTCGTCCCGCTCGGCGTGAACGCCGAGATCCACCAGGTCACGCTCAAGAACGAGGGCGCGGCGAAGAAGAAGCTGCGCCTCTTCTCGTTCGTCGAGTTCTGCCTGTGGAACGCGCTGGACGACATGACCAACTTCCAGCGGAACTGGTCCACGGGCGAGGTGGAGATCGAGGGCAGCACGATCTTCCACAAGACCGAGTACCGCGAGCGCCGGGATCACTACGCGTTCTACCACGTGAACGCGAAGCTGGCCGGCTTCGACACCGACCGGGAGACCTTCTTCGGGCTCTACAACGGCATGCACGAGCCGCAGGTCGTGGCCGCCGGGGAGCCGCGGAACTCGGTGGCGAGCGGCTGGCAGCCGATCGCCTCGCACGCCGTGGACGCGGAGCTCGCGCCCGGCGAGGAGAAGACCTTCGTCTTCGTGCTCGGGTACGTCGAGAACCCGCGGGATCAGAAGTGGGAGAAGCCCGGCGTCATCGGCAAGAAGCCGGCCCGCGCGCTCATCGAGCGCTTCTCCACGCCGGCCCAGGTGGCCGAGGCGATGCAGCAGCTCCGCGCGAACTGGGACGGGCTGCTCTCCACCTACACGGTCAAGTCCAACGACGAGAAGCTCGACCGGATGGTGAACATCTGGAACCCGTACCAGTGCATGGTCACCTTCAACATGTCGCGCTCCGCCTCGTACTTCGAGACGGGCATCGGGCGCGGCATGGGGTTCCGCGACTCGAACCAGGATCTGCTCGGCTTCGTCCACCAGATCCCGGAGCGGGCGCGCGAGCGGATCATCGACATCGCCTCCACCCAGTTTCCCGACGGGAGCGCGTACCACCAGTACCAGCCGCTCACGAAGCGCGGGAACCTCGACGTCGGCTCCGGCTTCAACGACGACCCGATGTGGCTCGTCGCCGCCGTCGCCGCGTACGTCAAGGAGACCGGCGACCTGTCGATCCTCGACGAGCAGGTGCCGTTCG
>JAEYOU010000213.1 GCA_023411405.1 Pseudomonadota bacterium
GCCTCGAGCCGCGCGCGCAGCTCGCCGGCGAGCAAGGACCCGGCGCGGTCCGCGAGCGCCTCCGGCCCCGACGCCGCCGCCTGCGCCACCGCACCGTCCTCTCCCACCGTGAACACGGCCGCCCAGTCGCCGAGCGCGGGCACCGCGAGCGCGACCACGCGCGCCGCCATCTCGCCCGGATCGAGCGTGTCGGTGACGACCGCCGAGAGGGAGTCGAGGAACGCGAGCCGCCGCTGCGCCGCCACGGCCTCGGCGCGCGAGACCCGCTCCGCCACGAAGAGCCGCGCCCGGTCGAGCGCCTGCGCGCAGAGTCCCGCCACGGCGCCCGCCAGCGCCCGCTCGTCCTCGGCGAAGGGGCGCGCCTCGTCGAAGCCGAGGAGCAGCATCCCGAGCACCCGGCCCTCCGCGGCGAGCGGCAACGTCGCGAGGGCGCGGCTGGGCGCCGGCCCGAGCGCAGCCGCGAACGCGGGGAAGTCCGCGGCGATCGCGCCCGGATCCGCGAGGTAGAGCGGCTCGCCCGACTTCCAGGCCTCCTCGGCCGGCGAGCGCCCGCCGGCGGAGAGGCAGCGGTGCAGGACCACGCCGTCGATGCCCTTGGCCCGCAGGACCTCGAGCGCAGTCCCGAGCGCCCCCTGCACGAGGAGCGCGCCGCACTGCGCCCCGAGCGCAGAGAGGCCCGTGGAGAGCGCCGCCTCGGCGACCTCGTCCGGCGTGCGGGCGCGCGACAGGGCAGCCGTCACGGCCTGGAGCCGCCCGAGGCGGGCCGCCAGCCGCTCCGCCTCGCGACGCGCGGCCCGCTCCGAGGCGAGCCCGCCCTGTGTGTCCCGTGGTCCCGTCACGTGGGCGCCAGGCTACAGGCTTCGGGCTCCCGGCTCCAGGGCTCCGCGCCCGCGCGGTCGCCGGCGCCTCGCCGACTCCTCGACCGCCTTCCTGGCGGCACGCGGCACCGGTTGGTACATTCTGCGCCGTGCGAGTCCTCCTCTCGAACGACGACGGCGTGCACGCCGCGGGCCTGCGCGCGCTCGCGGCGGCGTTCTCCGAAGACGAGGTGTGGGTGGTCGCGCCGGACCGCGAGCAGTCGGCGTCGTCCCACGCGATCTCGCTGCACCGACCCCTCCGGATGGCCGAGGTGCAGCCCCGGTGGTACGCCGTGGACGGGACGCCCACCGACGCCGTGTACATGGGCATCTGCCTCGTCCTCAAGCACGCGCGCCCCGACGTCGTGGTCTCGGGGATCAACCACGGCCCGAACCTCTCGAACGACGTCCACTACTCGGGCACGGTCGCGGCCGCGATCGAGGGCGCGCTCCTGGGCGTCCCCGCGGCCGCGATCTCGCTGGCCGGGGCGCCGCCCCATGAGTTCGAGCACGCCGCCCGGTTCGCCGCCGCCCTGGTGCGGCGCATGATGGTGCCGCCCGCGCGCGGCGCGAGCCCAGCGCCGCTCCTCCTCAACGTGAACGTGCCGCCCGGCCCCGTCCGCGGCTTCACCGTCACGCGGCTCGGCCGGCGCACCTACGGGAACGAGGTGGTGGAGAAGCTCGACCCGCGGGGCCGGAGGTATTACTGGATCGGCGGCGAGGGCGGCGCGCGCAACGAGGACATCCCGGGCTCGGACTGCAACGCCGTCAAGGCGGGCCTCGCGGCCGTGACTCCGCTCCACCTCGATCCCACCCACGACCCCGCCCTCGCGCGGCTGCAGGATCTCGCGGTCCCGGGGTACGAGAAGGAACCGAGCCCGTGAGGAACGGCGCCGCGCTGGCCGCGCTCGCGCTGGCCGCGCTCTGCGCCTGCGCCACGGGCTCCGGCGCCATCGAGGCCGCCGCACCGCTCGCCATCCCCGAGGGCACCGACGTCGCCGGCGTCGTCCACGTCGTGCGATCCGGCCAGAACGTCTACCGGATCGCGAAGGCGTACGGGCTCGAGCCGGACGAGCTCATGCGGACGAACGGCATCGACGATCCGCGCACGCTCGCGGTCGGCCAGGAGCTCTTCGTCCCCGGGGCGACGCGGGTCCTCGACGTGGAGCCGGCGCCGGGGTTCGCCGGCTCCCTCGACCCGGCCCCCGCGGCGCCCGCCGCGCCGCGCGTCGATCCCGCGGCCGTGCGGACGGCGCCCCCGGAGACCCGCTTCGCCTGGCCGCTCAAGGGCGTGCTCTACGGCCGCTACGGCAAGCGCGGAGCGCGCAACCACGACGGCATCGACATCGCCGCGCCGCACGGCACGCCGGTGACGGCGGCCGCCGACGGCGAGGTCGTCTTCGTCGGCGTGCAGAGCGGCTACGGCAAGGTCGTCATCCTGCGCCACGACGGCGGACTCGTGACGGTGTACGCGCACAACTCGGAGATCCTCGTGCGCGAGGGCGCCCGCGTGCGGCAGGGTGAGCCCGTCGCGAGGGTCGGCCAGACGGGGCGGACGACCGGCCCTCACCTCCACTTCGAGGTCCGCCAGGGGGTGAAGCCGAGGGATCCGCTGCTGTACCTTCGGTAGCCTCGTCGGGTCGGTCTGGGCCTCGGGCCTGAGGCCCCCGCGCGCAGATCGGACCGTGATAGGGTTCCCCGCATGACCGACCCCATGGACGCCGTCCGCGCCCGCGTCCGGGACGTCCCGGACTTCCCGCAGCGAGGCGTCGTGTTCAAGGACATCACGCCCGTCCTCGCCGACGCTGCGCTGTTCCGGCAGGTGGTGGACGCGTTCGTGGCGCGCTGGCGCGGCGAGAAGATCGACCGGGTGGTGGGCATCGAGTCGCGCGGCTTCCTGTTCGCCGCGCCGCTCGCGTACGCGCTCGGCTCCGGCGTCACCGTCGTGCGCAAGCCCGGGAAGCTCCCCTGGCACGTCATCCGCGAGGTCTACGCGCTCGAGTACGGGGAGAACGCGCTCGAGCTACACGTCGACGCGGTGCAACCGGGCGATCGGGTGCTGGTGGTGGACGACGTGCTCGCGACCGGCGGCACCGCCGACGCGACGGGCCGGCTCGTGGCGCGGCAGGGCGGGAAGCTCGTCGGCTTCTCGTTCCTCGTGGAGCTGGGCTTCCTCGAGGGCGCGAAGCGGCTCGGCCCGGAGCGGGTGCACTCGCTCCTGAAGTACTGAGCGGAGCCGGCGCGAGCCGAGGTGTTTCGCCCGACTCGCCCCTGCGTTACATCTCCCCCATGCTCGGCCCCACCGTCCACCACGCCGTGCCGGTCCTCGAGGCCTGGGACGAGACGACGGCGTTCCGGGGCATCCGCCTGGCGCTCCCCGCGCCGCTGGCGCGCGCCCACGCGCAGCCGGGACAGGTGGTGAAGATCCGGACCCGCGCGGGCGAGGGGTTCTTCGCGCTCGCCAGCGCGCCGGACCCGGCGGGCATCGCCGAGCTGCTCGTGAAGCGCGGCGGCAAGGTCGCCGACGCAGCGATCGAAGACGGGGCGCCCGGCGGCGCGCTCGAGCTGACCGAGCCGTTCGGCAACGGCTTCCCCGTCGAGGCCGCCCTCGGCCGCGACGTGCTGCTGTTCGCCGCGGGCTCGGGCGTCGCGCCGATCCGCGCCGTGATCCAGCACCTCGTGCGCGCGCGCCAGCGGGTGAATCGGCTCACGCTCTTCTACGGCCAGCGGCACGGCGCCGAATTCGCCTACCGCGGAGAGCACCTCGCCTGGGAGCGCGCCGGCGTGCGCGTCGTGCTCTGCCCCTCGCAGGCGGACGACGCCTGGGAAGGGGTCCGCGGGCGCGTCCAGGAGGTGGCGCGCACGCTGGCGTTCGGCGGCTCGGCGCCCGGCGAGACCTGCGCCTTCGTCTCCGGCATGGCCGCGATGGTCGAGGACGTCCGGCGCACGCTCGCGGAGGCCGGAGTGCCGAAGGAGCGGGTGTACTCGAACTTCTAGGGTGGGAGATTCCGAATGGCCTCCGAGGTCCACGCCCAGCGCCTGCTCGTCTTCCTGCTCATCGCGGCCATCGCTCTGGCGGCGTGGCTGATCCTGCCGTTCTGGGTCCCGATCACGCTCGCGGCCGTGTTCGCGGCGGCGCTCCAGGCGCCGCTCGAGCGCCTCGAGGGGCTGTTCCGCGGACGCCGGAAGCTCGCCGCGCTCCTGCTCACGCTGGGGGTGCTCCTCGCGGTCGTCCTCCCGCTCGGTGGCCTGAGCGCGGCGCTCGTCCGCGAGGTGCTCGAGGGCATCGAGTGGTTCCGGAAGGCGCTCGCGAGCGAGGGGTTCTCGGGGCTCGTCCGGCGGCTCCCCGACCCCATCGAGGAGCTGGCCCGCCGCCTCGTCGCGGCCATCCCCGACCCGCAGCGGTCGCTCCGGCAGCTCGCGGGCGCGGGCGGCGGGGAGGCCGCGCAGGCCGTGGGCGGGCTCCTCGTGGCGACCGGCGCGGCGATCTTCCGGACGGTCCTCTTCCTCATCGCGCTCTTCTTCTTCCTCACCGACGGCGCGAGGCTCGTGGACTGGATCGACGCCCACGTGCCGCTCCGCCCTGGACAGCTCCGCAAGCTCCTCGACGAGTTCCGGCGCACGAGCGTCTCGGTGCTCCTCGCGAGCCTCGCCACGGCGGCCATCCAGACGGCCGCCGGCGTCGTGGGCTACGTCCTCGCGCGCGCGCCCAACCTGCTCTTCCTCACGCTCGCGACGTTCGTCGTGGCGCTCATCCCCGCCATCGGCGGCGCCTTCGTGGTCGTGACCGTCGGGCTCCTGCTGCTCGCGACCGGCCATCCGATCGCCGGCATCTTCCTCGTCGCCTGGGGCGTCGTGGTCGTGTCGCTCGTGGACAACGTCGCCCGGCCGTACCTGCTCCGCGGCGGCATGGCGCTGCACGGCGGCCTGCTCTTCTTCGCCCTGCTCGGCGGCCTGGCCGCGTTCGGCGGCATCGGCCTGGTGCTCGGGCCGCTCGTGCTCACGTTCCTCGTGACCGTCGCGAACATGTACCGGCGCGAGTTCGGGCCGCCCGAGGAGCTCTCCCCGGTGTCGCCTGCGGCAGCGGCCGCGCTCCCCCCCGCCGCGCCGGAGCCGCGGCCGGAGAAGCAGGCGGGGACGCCGTAGCGGCGGGCCTCGGACGTCGCGGCGGTCAGACCGGCTTGAACGCGCGGAACGCGAGCAGCGTCTCCGTGTCGCGGATCCCCTCGATCTTCTGGAGCTGGTCCGGGATGAGGTCGCCGAACGCGTCGTGATCGGCGGCGTACAGCTTCACGAGGAGATCCCAGGGGCCCGTCACCGAGTGGACCTCGGACACGCCCTCGATCTCCATGATCGCGTTGGCCACGGTCTCGAGCTTGCCCAGCTGGCACTTCACGAGCACGAACGCTGCCTTCATCTGATCTCCTCCGTCCCGGACTCGGGTCGACGCGCGGCATCTCCCTGCGGCCCGCGGCCCTGCCGCATCCGACGTTGTACCACCGCCGAAGCCCGCGCTCACGGCCACGCGGGCAGCTCCCCCGCGTGCCAGTCGGCCGTCACCTCGAGCCACATCGCGAGCCCGGCCCACTCCCCGTACCGGGCGTACCAGCGCCGCAGGGTGCGGTCGCTGGGCGGCCGTCGCTTTCCGCGGAGCCGCGCGAGCTTCTTCCGGTTCCACGAGTCGAGCGCGAGGTGTCCGTGGCGTCCGAGCAGCCGCAGCAGGTGCTCGGTCGCGTAGGGGCCGAACCCGTCGAGCGCGCGGATCTCGCGGGAGACGGCCTCGACGTCCTCGGCGGGAGGGCCACCCGGCCCGCTCTCGCCACGGGGCGCGCGCAGCCGCTCGAGGTCGATCCGGCCCTCCGCCACCCCGCGGGCGAGGGCCACGAAGAACGGCGCCCGGTACCCGGTCCGGATCACCTCGCGGTAGAAGCGCGCGTCGCGCGACGCCATGGCCGCGGGCGTGGGGAACGCCCGGCTCTCGAGCGGCGCGGGCGCCCCGAGCTCGGCGCAGAGGCGCCCCACCATCCCGCGCGTCACCGCCCAGGTGCAGTTCGTCGTGCAGAGGGTCTTCACCGCGTCCTCGAAGACCGTCGGGGAGCGGAGCAGCCGCCCCGCGCCGCGCGCGAGGACCCAGCGGAGATCGGGCAGGTCCTTGCCCTTCCCCGACGCCCGCACCGCCTCGAGCGCCTCGACACGCGCGCGGAAGGGCCGCAGGTCCTCGTCGAGCGCCAGGCAGGCGGCCATCGCGTCCCGCGCCTCGCGGGCCTCGGAGGCCGAGAGCCGCCCCTCGGCGACGGCGCGGAACGCGAGCCCGTGGTCGGCCTGGCCGACCTCGGCGAACACGGCGCGGCTGGAGGAGAGCCGCAGCGGTCGACCCAGCCGCCGCTGCGCGCGGTCCCAGCGCCACGGCGGGAGGTCATACCACCCGTGGCTCTCGACGGTGAGGACGAGGTCGAAGGGTTCGGGCGTCTGCACGCGACCGGAGACCTAGCACTGGCGCACAGCGGCGTCACCTGCCCACCCGGCGCCCGGGACCGTGGTGGAGCC
>JAEYOU010000231.1 GCA_023411405.1 Pseudomonadota bacterium
CGGGGGAGGGACGCAGTCCCTCCCCGCGGGGTAGCCGCGCGCAGCCGCGAAGCGGCGAGCACGGCCCAGGGCCCCGCGCAGCAGGGGTGGGGCCCCAGGAGCTCCGCTCCTGGGGCGGGGGCGCAGCCCCCGTGAAACGGAAAGGGCGGGGCGGCACCTGAGTGCCACCCCGCCCCGTTCAGCTCGCTACGTGCAGGGAGGGACTATTCCCAGACGTAGATGCTGGCCCACGGGTACTGCCCGGCGGTCGCCGAGAAGTACGTGTAGCCGTCGGACGACTTCGGGAGCGGGAACGGACCCGCGCCGCAGGTCACGGCGACGCCGTTCACGCTGACCGTCCGGCCTTCCATGTTCGAGCAGCCCCAGCCGCGGACGTTCTGCGCCGTCCGGAAGCAGACCGCGCCCGTGGTGTTGAAGTTGTTCGTGTTCCACGAGAACGTCGGGGCGTTCGCGCACGGCGTGGTGCCGCCGCCGTTGAACGTGGCGGTGACGCTCCGCGCCGCCGACATCGTGACGGTGCAGGTCGCGCCGCTGGTGCTGCCGCAGCCGCTCCAGCCGGCGAACGTCGAGCCCGAGGCGGGCGTCGCGGTCAGGGTGACCACGGTGCCGCTCGTGTAGCTCGCGGAGCAGGTCGAGCCGCAGTTGATGCTCGAGCCCGAGACCGTGCCCGACCCCGTGCCGCTCTTCGACACGGTGAGGGCGTAGGTCTGCACCTGGCCGTTGAACGTCGCCGTCACGGTCCGCGCCTGGGACATCGTCACCGTGCAGGTGCCGGTCCCGGAGCACGCGCCGCTCCAGCCGCCGAACGTCGAGCCCGACGCGGCCGACGCGGTCAGGGTGACCGCGGTGCCGCTCGTGTAGTTCGCGGACGCCGTGGAGCACGTCGTGCCGCAGCTGATGCCCGAGCCCGAGACCGAGCCGGTGCCCGTGCCGCTCTTCGACACGGTGAGGGCGTAGGTCTGGACCTGGCCGTTGAACGTCGCCGTCACGGTCCGCGCCTGGGACATCGTCACCGTGCAGGTGCCGGTCCCGGAGCACGCGCCGCTCCAGCCACCGAACGTCGAGCCGGACGCGGCCGAGGCGGTCAGCGTGACCACCGTGCCGGAGGTGTAGTTCGCGGACGCCGTGGAGCACGTCGTGCCGCAGCTGATGCCCGAGCCCGAGACCGAGCCCGTGCCCGTGCCGCTCTTCGACACGGTGAGGGCGTAGGTCTGGACCTGGCCGTTGAACGTCGCCGTCACGGTCCGCGCCTGGGACATCGTCACCGTGCAGGTGCCCGTCCCGGAGCACGCGCCGCTCCAGCCGCCGAACGTCGAGCCGGACGCGGCCGAGGCGGTCAGCGTGACCACCGTGCCGGAGGTGTAGTTGGCGGACGCCGTGGAGCAGGACGCGCCGCAGCTGATGCCCGAGCCCGAGACCGAGCCCGTGCCCGTGCCGCTCTTCGACACGGTGAGGGCGTACTGCGTGGGCTGGCTGTTGGCGCTGATGTACGCCTTCACCCAGCGGCCGGACTCGGTGAGCTGGCTATCCGGCCACGGGCCCGTGGCGCTGGCGCCCGAGACGAGCGCGGACGCGCTCTCGACCTTGTCGTGCATGGACCAGTTGGCCGAGCTGATGAGGTTCTGGTCCATCCAGTTGGTCCAGTTCTGCGACTCGCTGGGGTTGAAGCCGCCGTCGCCGGACGCGTCGACGGTGCCCCACTCGGTGACCATGATGGCGTGCCCGGCGGCCATCACCTGGTTGGCCCGGTCGCGCAGCCACTGCCCGTGCGTCCCGGCGTAGAAGTGGAGCGTGTAGGCGACGTTCGAGTCCGCGATCGGATCGGCGGTCGCCGTGTGCACCTCCTGCGACCACGAGGGCGAGCCGACGACGACCAGGTTCTGGCTGCCGGCCTGGCGGATCGTGTTGATGATCGCCGTGTGGTAGCTCTTCAGCTGCGACCAGGACTGCGTGGTCGGCTCGTTGAACGGCTCCCAGATGATGTTCGGGCTGCTCGCGTACTGCGTGGCGAGCGTCCGGAAGAAGTCCTGCGCCTGGGTCTGGTAGAGCTCGTGGCTGTGCCAGTCGACGATGACGTACACGCCGGCGGCGATGGCGCCGTCGATGAGGGCGCGGGCGCGCGCCATGTTCCCGGACGGATCGGCCGGGTTGAGCGAGTCGCCGGCCGCGTAGCCGCCGCCGCCGTGCACGCCGATGGCGGCGCGGACGATGGAGGCGTTCCAGGACGTGCGGAGGTTCTGGACGGCCTGGCCGTTGTAGAACCGCTCGGCCTCCCAGCCCGTGTTGGACCAGAACCAGCTCATGCCCTTCAGCTGGACCGGCGTGCCGGCCGCGTTGCAGATGCGGTTGCCGCAGCGGCGCAGGCGGCCGTTGACGGCGACCGGCGTGTCACCGGTCTGCTGCGCGGCGAAGGACGCCGTGACGGACCGGTCGGCGGTCAGGGTGACGACGCAGGAGCCCGTGCCCGTGCACGCGCCGCTCCAGCCGGAGAACGTGGAGTTCGCGGCGGGGGTGGCGGTGAGGGTGACCGTCGTGCCCGACGGAGACTGCTGCGAGCAGGTCGCGCCGCAGTTGATGGAGCCGCCCGAGACCGTGCCCGACCCCGTCCCCGTCGTGCCGACGGTGAGGGTGTAGTTCGTCGTGCCGGTGCCCGTGAACGAGGCGGTGACCGTCTGGTTCGCCGCGGCGACGGCGCAGACGTTGGTCGTGCTGGAGCAGCCGGTCCAGCCCGAGAACGTGGAGTTCGCGCCCGCGGTCGCGGTGAGGGTCACGACCGTGCCGGCCGGGACCGTCGTGGAGCACGAGGAGCCGCAGCTGATGCCGGCGCCGGTGACCGTGCCCGTGCCCGTGCCGGACCGGGCCACGGTGAGGGTCGCGTTCTGCGAGGCGCCGCCGAACGTGGCGGTGACCGACTTGACGCCGTTCATCTCGACCGTGCAGGTCGCGCCCGACGTCGAGTTGCACCCGGTCCAGCTGGTGAACGAGGAGCCCGTGGCCGGCGTGGCGGTCAGGGTCACGATCTGCACGGGGTTCGCGTTGACCACCGTGGAGCAGGTCGTGCCGCAGTTGATCCCGCCGACGTTGGAGGTCACCGTGCCCGAGCCCGAGCCCGTCTTGGTGACGGTGAGCGTGTAGCCGTTCTCGGTGTTGGTCTGGATGTAGTTGGAGCCGGCCGCGCCGAGCTCGTCCACCGCCTGGACCACGAAGAAGTAGGTCGTGTTCGGCGAGAGGCCCGTGACCGTGTAGGAGGTCGAGGTCAGGCCGGTCGCGACGCGGGTCGAGGTGGAGGGCGTGAAGTTGTTGGTCGTGCCGCGGTGGACCGTGTAGCTGAGGGTGCAGTTCGGCGGCGCGGAGGCGGCGCCCCAGGAGAGGCCGACCTGGCTGGCGTTGCGCGAGGTGACGACCAGGTTGGTCGGCGAGCCCGGGACGCCCTGGCACACCGGACCGGAGCCCGGGATCGGGTACATGTTCTGGACGAGCATCTTGAACTGCGCCGAGAACCAGCCGCCGGAGAGCGGCGCGTCGGGGAGGGCGCCCGTGAGCACACCGTACTGCGTGGTGTACGTCGGGTCGCACATGCGGTCGAGCGCCTTGCCCTGATCGTTCGGGATGTAGACGGAGGAGCCGTCCGACTCACCCGGCGGCTTCACCCACACGAACGCGTCGAAGTGCTGCGAGCTCCAGCCGGAGGGGGCCGCGGTCGGGATCTCGCCGACGCCGGAGCCCGAGGGGTTGCACCACAGGCCGCGGTGCTGGCGGCGGTCGACCTTCGACGCGTTCACGTACGTCGTGAGGTCGGTGCTCGTGCTCGCCGCCGTCGGCCGGGCGGTGCCGCCCCAGCCGTTGCGGGAGGTGTCGAGCAGCATGCCGAGCGAGGTCGGGAAGCCCGCGCCGACGAACCGGCTCCACATGTCGGCCGCGAACGAGGCCTCGTCGATCATCGGGTTGTACTCGTAGAACTTGTGCGACATGACCGGCTGGCCGCCGATCTGCTGGTTCGCGCTGAGGAACGGCTCCTTCAGCGGGAGGGTGTTGGCGGTGTTGCCGACGAAGCCGTCGATCATCGCCTTGCCGCCGGTGAGGCCGTTGGCGAGCGTGCTCATGAGGGTGACGAACGGCCCGTTGTTGCTCGTCCAGCCGAGCCAGCCGGAGTGCGCCATGTCGACGTACGCGTAGACGTTCGAGTGCCGGCGGAGCGTGTTGATCGCGTACTGGACGCCCTGCACGTAGTAGCCGCCCGAGTTCATGGCGGCGCACTCGGGATCGGAGAGGTTTGTGACGAGGTTCGGGAGCGAGTCGGGCTCGATCACGAACACGATCCGGAGGTTCGCGTACTTCGACTTGCTCACGACCGCGTCGATCGCGTCGATGTACTCGGACTTGTAGCGGGCGAGACCCTCGGCCGTGCCGGGGAGCTCACCGTTCGAGGCGAGCGCGGCGCAGTCGCGGCCGGGCAGGTCGTACACGACGCCGAGGAAGAGGTTCGCGCCCTGCGCCAGGGCCTGGTCGAGGTGCGGCTCGAGGGACTCGACGGCGGAGATCCGGTCCATCCACACCGCGGTCGGCTGCTGCCCGACGAGGCGCATGCGGGCGGCGAGGGTCGCGTCGGTCTCCTTCGCGGCCTCCGCGTTGGCGTTCGCGGTGAAATCGGGGTTGACGTACACCTTCGCCCCGACGAACGGGTTGTCGAGGTGCTGCGCAGCCGCCAGGCCTGGGAGGGCCAGGGCGGCCAGCAACGGGAACACGGCTTTCGCGAGCTTCATGAGAGCTCCTCTTGAAGGACCTGAAACGCGAAACACGGGACAGCCTCAGCTCTTCAACTGCACCAGCGGCCGCAGAATGGCCTCGTTCCCCGGTGCGCCGTACGGCGCCCGTCGCCCTTGGTCTCCTGCGGTGATGGGGAGGGTGTGCCCGATCCTCGCAAACAAGGCAATCGGCCCTTGCGTGCCCGCCTCCCGCGCCGCGCAATCCCCCTCACTTCCAGCGAAAACCGGCCGGCGCGCCGCTCGCGCCCGCCGTCCAGCGGCAGGGTCCGCGATCGGCCTCGCCCCCCCGCCGCTGCCCCTTTGGCGGCAGACCGGGACGGCCGGAAACGTTTTCCGTACCGCAACTGCGGTTTCACTGGGCCCCCGCACGATGAAACGTTTTCCGAGCCTGCGAGGTCCGCCCTGCGGACAACGTTTGCGGCCGAGGACGCGCCCGCGGAGCGCAAAACGTTTGCGCTCCCAGAGAGGGCCTAGCCGAGATCGCGCCTTGACCCATTCGCGCGAGAGGGCCTCAATCGGAGCATGCCGATCGTTCGAGCTCGGGCGCGCCCCCGGGCCACCATCACGAGCGTCGCTCGTGTGGCCGGGGTCGCCGTGGGGACGGTGTCGAAGCACCTCAACGGCAGCGGCCCGGTGGCGGTCGCGACCGCCCGGCGGATCCAGCAGGCCATCGATCGCCTCGGCTACCGCGTCAACCTGAGCGCGCGCTGCCTGCGGGCGCGGCGCTCGGACAGCGTGGGGCTCGTCCTCCCGAACCTGGCGAATCCGTTCTTCGCGGAGCTGGCGCACGCGATCCAGCAGGCGCTCACGGAGCGCGGCCTCCAGACCCTGCTCTGCGAGTCGGACGAGAACCCCGAGCGCGAGGGCCGGCTCCTCGAGGACCTCGAGGCCCGGCAGGTCGACGGCGTCCTGTTCGTCCGCGCCTCGGACCGGAGCACCGCGTCCGGGCGGCTCCCCACGATCTACCTCGACCGCCCCGTGGCCGGCCGGCCCTCCGTCGCCTCCGACAACAAGCTCGGCGGCGCGCTGGTCGCGCAGCACCTGCTCTCGCTCGGACACCGCCGGGTCGCCGTCCTGCGAGAGGACCGGACCGCGGTGAGCACCGGCGATCGCGTGAAGGGGTTCGCGGCGGCACTCCGCCGCCGCGGGGTCACCCTCCGCGACGAGGACGTCCTCGCGGGCCCGCCCTGCGGCACCGCCGCCCACGTCCGGGCCGTCGAGCTCGGCCGCCACGTGCAGGAGCTCATGCGGAGCAAGACCCCGCCGACCGCGATCTTCGCCACCTCGGACGTGATGGCCATCGCTACCGCGCGGCGCCTCCTCGAGCTCGGCTTCAGGATCCCCGACGACGTCTCGCTCGTGGGGTTCGACGACATCGAGATGAGCGCGTACGTGTACCCGCCGCTCACCACCGTCCGCCAGGATCGGGCGGCGATGGCCCGCGAGGCGATCGGCGCGCTCGAGCAGCTCCTGTCCGGCGACGAGGCGCCGCCGGCCGAGGCGCTCGTGGAGCCGACGCTCGTGGTGCGGGCCTCCACCGCGCCGCCGCGGATGCCCTGACGAGGCGGCGAGGCCTCGCCCGCCTCCCGAGGAGCCAATCGGCGCGCAAACGTTCAACGGACACGTTTGCAGCAATCGTTTGGCGCGAGGGCAATGTCCCTCTCGGGCCCATGCGGGCGCGGCGCCTTGACCACCCCGGACTCTATTGGCTAGCCTTGCCTCACTAAAACGTTCTCCGCCGTACCCGTCCCCCTCCGTCCGGAGGACGGCGCCCGCCGCCCGAAGCGGCGGCGCCGGCGCTCCGGTCCGGAGGGACCACGCCGTGGTTCACCGCCGTCGTCGCCACACCCCCTGCCCGTGAGGGAACGCAACATGACTCTTCGCAAGCTGCTCCCGCTCGCCTGCGCCGCGATCCTCGCGGCGTGCGGTGGCGAGCTCACCCAGGAGGACGCCGCGTCCACGCCGTCCGCGCCCGCGTCCTCCGTCGCCGCCAACGGCCGCCTCCGCGTCTGCGGGAACCGCATCTGCAACGCGAGCGGCGCCCAGGTCCAGCTGAAGGGCATGAGCTGGTTCTGGTCCAACACCGGCTGGGGCGGCGAGCGGTTCTACAACGCCACCGCGGTCCGCAGCGTCGCCGGCTGGGGCGCCACCGTGGTCCGCGCCGCGATCGGCGTGCACGGCGACGGCTCGGTCATGGCCGGGCAGCGCAGCCAGAACGTCGCCCGCGCCCGCGCCCTCATCGACGGCGCCATCGCCGCCGGCGTCTACGTGATCGTCGACTGGCACAGCCACGAGACGCACCAGTCCGAGGCGCAGTCCGTCTTTCGGGAGCTCGCCGCCGCCTACGCCTCCTCGCCCAACATCATCTGGGAGACGTTCAACGAGCCCACCTCGCAGTCCTGGTCGTCGCTGAAGGCGTACCACGAGGCCGTCATCGGCACGATCCGCGGGGCCGGCAGCCAGAACCTCGTCATCGTCGGCTCGCCCAACTGGTCGCAGGACGTGGACGTCGCCGCCGCCAACCCCGTCAACGACGCGAACACCGCCTACACCCTCCACTTCTACGCGGGCACGCACGGCCAGTGGCTGCGTGACAAGGCGAACAGCGCGATGAGCCGGGGCCGCGCCGTGTTCGTCACCGAGTGGGGCACCTGCGACGCCTCGGGCAACGGCGGCTTCAACGCCACCGAGTCCCAGAACTGGGCCAACTGGATGGACCAGAACAAGATCAGCTCCGCCAACTGGGCGCTCAACGACAAGGCCGAGACCGCGTCGGCGCTCGTCGGCGGCGCGAGCACCACCGGTCCCTGGGCCGACGGCGCGCTCACGCAGTCGGGCGCCTGGGTGAAGGCCTACATCGGCCGCGGCAGCAGCGGCGGCGGCACGACCTACGCCCTCAACGTCTCGAGGTCCGGCGCGGGCGCGGGCACCGTCACCTCGAACCCGGGCGGCATCAACTGCGGCTCGACCTGCTCCGCCTCCTACGCGAGCGGCACGACCGTCACGCTCACCGCCACGCCGGCCGGCGGCTCCACGTTCGGCGGCTGGAGCGGCGCCTGCTCCGGCACCGGGAGCTGCGTCGTCGGCATGACCGCGGCGCGCTCGGTCACCGCCACCTTCAACGGCAGCAGCGGCGGGACGAGGTACACGCTGAACGTCACGAGGTCCGGCACCGGCAGCGGCACGGTCACCTCGAACCCGGGCGGCATCAGCTGCGGCTCGACCTGCTCCGCCTCCTACGCGAGCGGCACGACCGTGACGCTGAGCGCCGCCGCCTCCTCGGGCTCGACCTTCGGCGGCTGGAGCGGCGCCTGCGCCGGCACCTCCGCCACCTGCGTCCTCTCGATGACGGCGGGCCGCACCGCCACCGCGACGTTCAACGGCTCGAGCACGGGCGGCGGCACGGCGCCCTGCGCGAACGCGATCACGTTCACCGGCAACACGAACAACTTCAACACCACCGGCGCGGTCTGCTACCGGACCGCCCAGCGCGTGAACGGCTGGGGCTGCTCGAACTTCGACGGCCGCACCGTGAGCGTGAACGGCGGAGCGTCGACCTGCGGCGCGGGGCCCTTCCCGCTCGCGCAGGTCGGCGGGTACACCTACTTCTCGGCCACGGCCGGCACGTACCCGTGGGCCAGCATCTACGTCTGGTGAAGTGACGTAGACCTGGTGCAGCGCGAGAGGGCGGGCGCCGCGAGGCGCCCGCCCTCCTCGTTTCTCGGGCCGCAGGCACGCGCGCCGGTGTGCGCCGCCGTGCGTGGCCCGCCGACGTCGGGCGCCACGGTGGGGCCCGACGCGCGCGCGGTCGCCGAGGACCCTGAGCACGCTCGGTGAACGTACCCACCCCCGGGCCGCGGCGCACCCGGACGTCCTCGCAAACGACCGCGGTCACCCTCCGTGACACCTACTCGTGCGCGCAAACGTTCGCCGCGGGCCGCGCGGGCGCGCGATCCGCGGCAAACGTTTCTCCCGCGCGCGTCCCTCGCCTCACCGGCTTGTCGCTCCTGCCGCGAGTTCCGAACCTCGACCCGCACCTACGAGGGCGCGCTTCACGAGTTCGTCGCTTCGCGGAGCTCCCCCTCGTTGAAAGGGGTACAGGATGAAGGCCCGATTCCCGTCGCTGCTCTCGTTGTCCCTCACCGCACTGCTCGCCGCCTGCGGCGGCGAGCTCGTCGACGACACGGCGGCCTCCGCGCCCGGCCCGGAAGCCGCCTCCGCCGTCTCCACCCACGGTCGCCTCAAGGTCTGCGGCAACCGGATCTGCAACGCCGCCAACGCGCCCGTGCAGCTCAAGGGCATGAGCCTCTTCTGGAGCAACACGGGGTGGGGCGGCGAGCGCTTCTACAACGCCACCGCGGTCTCGAGCCTCGCGAGCGGCTGGGGCGCCACCGTGGTCCGCGCCGCCGTCGGCGTCGAGGGCGGCGGGGGGTACGCGGACTCCGCCCAGCGGGCCGCCAACGTCGCCCGCGCCAAGGCGGTCGTCGACGGCGCGATCGCCGCCGGCATCTACGTGATCGTGGACTTCCACACCCACGAGCTGCGCCAGACCGACGCGCAGACGTTCTTCGGCGAGCTCGCGCGCACCTACGCCGCCTCGCCCAACGTCATCTGGGAGACGTACAACGAGCCGACCACCCAGTCCTGGTCGTCGCTCAAGAGCTACCACACCGCCGTGATCGGCACGATCCGCTCCGCCGGCAGCCAGAACCTGGTCGTCGTCGGCTCGCCCACCTGGTCGCAGGACGTCGACGTCGCCACCAACGACCCGATCGCCGACGCCAACACCGCCTACACCCTCCACTTCTACGCCGGCAGCCACGGCGCCTCGCTCCGGTCCAAGGCGGACGTGGCGATGAGCCGGGGCAAGGCCGTCTTCGTCACCGAGTACGGCACCTGCGACGCCTCCGGGAACGGCGGGTTCAACGCCACCGAGTCCAACACCTGGGCGGCGTGGATGGACACGAACAAGATCAGCTCCGCCAACTGGGCGCTCAACGACAAGGCCGAGACCGCCAGCGCCCTCTTCGGCGGCGCGAGCGCCACCGGGCCCTGGTCCGACGCGAACCTCACCGAGTCCGGCAAGTGGGCCAAGGCGTACATCTCGAAGGGCACCACGCCCCCGCCGACCTCGTACGCGCTCACGATCACGAAGTCCGGGACCGGCAGCGGCACGGTCCGCTCGAGCACGGGCGGCATCGACTGCGGGAGCACCTGCTCCGCGAACATCACCTCCGGCACGACGGTGACCCTCACCGCCGCGGCCGCCTCCGGCTCCACGTTCGGCGGCTGGAGCGGCGCCTGCAGCGGCACCGCGACGACGTGCGCGGTCTCCATGAACGCGGCCAGGTCCGTCGGCGCCGCGTTCAGCTCGAGCGGCGGCGGGACGTACTACACCGCGACCGTCACCAGGAGCGGCACGGGGACGGGCACCGTCACCTCGAGCACCGGCGGCATCAACTGCGGCACGGCCTGCTCCGCGAGCCTCGCCTCCGGCACGACCGTGACCCTCACCGCCACCGCCGCGTCGGGCTCGACCTTCGCCGGCTGGAGCGGCGCCTGCAGCGGCACCGGCACGTGCACGCTGTCGATGACCGCGGCCCGGACCGCGACCGCCACGTTCAACACGAGCTCCGGCGGCGGCACCGCGCCCTGCGCCAACGCGATCACGATGACGAGCACAAACACCGGCAACTTCAACACCACGGGCGCCGTCTGCTACCGCACCAGCGCCAACGTGGGCGGCTGGGGCTGCTCGAGCTTCGACGGCCGCACGGTGAAGGTGAACGGCGTCGCGAGGACCTGCGGGCAGATGCCGATGCCGTCGAAGTGGTCGGACGGCTACTACTACTTCGACGTGAGCGCCGGCGCGTACGCGTGGGCGGCCCTGTACCACTGGTAGCCGCTCGTCACGCGAGAGGAAGTCCGCGGTGAAGCGAAGGGGCAGGGGCCCGTGCGCCCCTGCCCCTTCTTCGTTCCCCGTGAACGAGCCCGAGCTCGAGCCCGCGCCCGAGGACCCAACTTGTGCCGCCGCCCACCTCCCCCAGCCTTGCGTCGCCCTCGTTCAGCTCGCCGCCCGCCGCCGCACGCGCTCCGCCTCGAGGTAATGATCGAAGTGCGCCGACGGGAACGGGACCGCGAGGAACGTCGCCACGAGCTCGCCGTCCGGGAGCCGGATCGCCTGGCGGACCCCGGGGAGGAGCCGGAGCCTGCCCTCGGTCCGGAGGGAGCGGTCGGGCAAGCTCAGCTCGTAGCGGACCGAGATCAGCCCGCCCTGCTGGCGCGCCGTCTCCACCCGGAACGACATCAGGACCTCGTCCGGGCTCCCCGGCGCGTGCAGGAGGAGCCGCGCCGGCCGCCCCCCGGCGGTGATGAGCCTCGGCTGCGCGACCACCTGCCCTTCGCGCGTCGTGAGCTGGAGCGAGATGAGCTCCCCTGCCGCCCCGAGCTCGCGCTCCCGGACCTCGTGTTCCACGACCGCCTTCGTCCGGACGGCCACCTCGGCGGAGGCGCCGCCGAGCGCGAAGGCGCCGGCGAGGAGGAGCACGACCCGGCCGAAGCGGCGGAGGCGATCGAGCATGCGCGCTCGTGCGCTGCAACGAACGTACCCCGATGCGGCCCCGGGAATATCCGCGGGTTGCGCGGGTTGTGCGCCGTCCAGGGTGTGGGTTTCGGACCGCGCGCTCGGAAAACCGTCGACGGATCTCCGTGCCCGTACACCGGGAACTCCCCGAGGGCCGCTTCACGGGGACGCGCCGGAGCGCTCCAGCGCGTCCGCGGCGGCGTCGAGGATCGACGCCCGCGCCTCGAGCGCCCGCGCCTGGGACTCGAGCGCCGCGCGCCGCTCGGCGAGGGCCGCGACGCGCATGGCCGGGTCGAGCACCGTCTGCTGCGGATCGCTCGTGAACGTCGCCGGCCGCGAGCTCGGGGGCTCCTCGCGGACGGAGCGGGCGAGCTCCGCCCTCACCTGCGCCGCCTCGGCCCTGAGC
>JAEYOU010000250.1 GCA_023411405.1 Pseudomonadota bacterium
CCCCGGAGCAGCGGGACGCCGGCCAGGAGGTCGAGGTCGTCATCCCGGTCGTGGCGGGGCCGCGCATCGCGCTCGCGTTCCGCGGCAACGCCGTCTTCCCCGCGGCCGTCCTGGAGCGCGAGATGGGGCTCGAGCCCGATCAGCCGCTCGACGTGAACGCGGTGGACGCCGCCATGGAGCGGCTCCGGACGTTCTACCGCGCCCGTGGGTTCACCGCGGCCCGGATCGAGGCGGAGGAGCGGCCGCGGGGCGAGGAGCTCCTGCTCGCCGTGCACATCTTCGAGGGGCTCCGGTACCGGATCCTCGCGGTCCGCTTCGACGGCCCCACGGCGCACGCACCGGGCTGGCTCCGCGAGCGCCACCGCGCACACCTCGCGGAGGACGCGGCCCTGGAGCCCGACTCCGGGGACGCGGAGCGGCTGCAGGCGGCCGCGTTCCCGGGCCTGCCTCCGCGCCCCGGACCGCCGGCGGCGCTCCCTCCGGGCGAGTTCTACGAGGAGGCGCGCTGGGACCGGGCTGGCGAGCGGATCGCGGAGGAGCTCCGGGAGGAGGGGTACCTCGAGGCGATCTACCTCGGCACCGCCGTCGAGCTGGACACCGGCCGGCGCGGGGTCACGCTCACGGTCCGGCTGCGGGAGGGCCCCCGGATCTTCTTCGGCGACGTCGCCGTCGAGGGGACGGAGCGCGTCGGGCGCGCCGACCTGCCGCGCGAGGCGCGGGTCGCGCCCGGCGCCCCGTTCTCCTACGCGCGGGTGGAGGAGGCCCGGTCCGCGCTCCTCCGGCGCCTCGCCGCCCAGGGGTACCTCTTCGCCCGGGTGGACGCGCGCGAGGACCTCGACCCCGCGCGCCGCACCGCCGGGGTGCGGTTCGTGGTGGAGGAAGGGCCCGAGGTCCGGGTCGGCCAGATCTTCGTCACCGGGAACCGCCGCACGCGCACCGACTTCATCCGCGGCCGGCTCGCGCTCCGGGAGGGCGCGGTCTTCGACCCGGGTGCAGCGGGCCGCAGCCAGGGGGCGCTGCTCGACACGGGCGTGTTCCGTTCGGTGAGCCTGCGCCTCGAGGATCCCGACGCGCCGCGCGCGACCAAGGACGTCCTCGTGGAGGTGATCGAGCGCCCGTACGCCTCGCTCACGCAGGCCTTCGGGTTCTCGATCGCCGAGGGGCCGCGGGCGCAGCTCGAGTACACCCGGCCGAACCTCCTCGGCCGCGCGCTGGAGCTGTCCCTGCGCGGAAAGGTGAACTACCCGGTGAACGCCTTCGAGCTGCGCCCGGATCTCGAGGGACGAAAGGCGGGCGATCGGGTCGAGGGGCAGGTGGATCTCGGGCTGCGGAGCGGCCGCCTCCTGGACCTCCCCGTCCCCACGGCCGCGCGCCTCAACCTGCTGGGCCAGCTCCTGCACCGCCCGGCGTACGGGCTGCGGCAGGCCTCGGCCGTGGCCGGCGTCGACATGGGCCTCACCTCGCGGACCACGTTCTCGCTCCAGTACGAGCTGGAGGTGGACGTGATCGAGCGCACCGGCGCGGTCGGCCCGCTCACGAACGTGGACCGGGAGCGGCTCCGGTTCGACGAGGGGACCACCACGCTCCACTCGCTCCGGCCGTCCTTCACGCTCGACTACCGCGACAACTCCGTCCACCCGCGGCGCGGCTGGATCGCCGCGGGCTGGGTCGAGTACGAGCGGTCCCTGGGCACGTCCGACGAGCGGCTCCTCTTCGGCGCCCTGCCGGGCTCGGACATCCACACGAACCTGCTCAAGGCCGCCGGCCTCGTCTCGGCGTACCTCCCGCTCGGCGGCGGCGCGGTCGTGGCGCTCTCGGTCCGGGGCGGCCAGGTCTTCCCGCTCGACGGTCGCTCGCGGACCATCGTGCCGAAGCGGTTCTTCCTCGGCGGCGCGTCCACGCTGCGGGGCTTCGGCGAGGAGCAGCTCATCCAGGAGGACGTCCGCGCGAAGCTCGCGGAGGAGGCGCGCCAGTGCGCGGTCGCGCCGAGCGACCCGGGCTGCACGGAGAGCGGACGCCGCATCGCGGGGGGCGAGGCGCCCGTCTCGGAGGGCGGCGAGGCGTTCCTCCTCGGCAAGGCCGAGCTGCGCCTCCCCGTGACCCGCCGGATGGAGCTGGGCCTGTTCTTCGACGCCGGAAACCTCTGGCTCGATCCGAAGAAGGTGGACTGGCGCCGGATCCGGCCCACCGCCGGCGCCGGCGCGCGGTTCGTGACGCCGATCGGGCCCGCCGCGCTCGACGTGGGGTTCAACCTCGATCGCGACGCCGGCATCAACGAGCCGCTGTACGCGGTGCACTTCACCATCGGCCTGTTCTGACTCCTCGCTGGCTCCTCCGGATCTCGGGCCCGAAGCCCGGGGCTGACGCCCGTTGCCCTCGTGCCCGCGTGGGTTCAGGGTGCGACGGCGGTCCCCATCACCCCGAACCCGAACAGCGCCGGCCAGGCCCGCGCGGCGGAGAGGCCCGCCTCCTCGAGCAACGCCGGCAGCGACCGCTCGTCGAACCGCCGGTGGAGGCGCGCCATCCCGCGCCAGAGGAGCATCGAGGCCACGCAGCGCGGGCCGGCGCCGAGGGCGGCGCGGAGCGAGGCGGCCCCGGCCCGGGGCTCGAGGA
>JAEYOU010000347.1 GCA_023411405.1 Pseudomonadota bacterium
GGGCGGCCTCGATGCCGAGCGCCCGGCCCGCCTCGGCGAGCGCGGGCTCGCAGGCGATCGGCTGCCCCAGCGCCTCGGCCCGCACCGCCTCGAGCCCGCCCGCGTCGGTCGGCGCCTCGTGGAGCCGCGGCTCTCCGCCCTCGACGAAACCGACGTAGGTGTACGCCGGCGCGCCGCCGGAGGACGAGACCGGGCCGAGGCGGAAGACGTGGAGCACGGACAGGGCTCTCCCGGACCGACGATAGCAAGGATGAGCGCGCGCCTCCCACCGAGCGTGTGGGCGTCCGGGCGCGCGAGTGCGCACCTGGCGCCGCCCTGCCGTCGTCGCCGGTCACCGCTCCGCTCGGGCGACCACGATCGCCTCGCCGGCCGTGACCATCCCCACCAGGCTGGAGCCGCTCCGGACGAGGACGGGAACCTGGGAGGGCGGTCCGAGATCACGAACGTCGTCGACCGGCACCGCGACGCTCCGCGCGGCGCCCTCGAAGACGAAGCGCACCGTCACCCTGTTCCGCACCGGCTGCACGCCGACCACCGTTCCCTGGACCACCGCACCGTCGCGCACGAGCGTTCCCACGAGGCGGACGTTCGACTCGACGTAGAGGACCACGGCGACCACCAGGGCGAGGATAACGAGCGCGTGCATCGTCGAGAGCCCATCTGCCTCACCGGACGTCCGCCAGAACCAGAACTCGCCGAGCACGATGGGAAGCACGAGCAGACCCGGGTAGGACCGGCGGTAGTGCCGAGCCGCACGCGCACTGAACCCGGCGCGCCAGGCGCGTGGGGGCGGGTTCTGCAGCGCCGCCGGAGTCTGGAGCGGCCGACCTCGCCCAACGGCGGCGCCCGCGGCCGCGGTGCGTCGGGACCGGAGATCGAACCACCGGAAGAACGCGGCGCTGAACCAGCCCCAGGCCAGCGGCACGCCGAGCCACCATGGATCGTCGCCGCGGATCCAGAGCAGGACCCCCAGGAACAGCGAGACGTTCAGAAGGACGAGCATTCGCCGCGCCCAGGAACGCTGCTCCGGCCTGCCTGCCATTGCGTACCCCCGCGCTTCACCTCGAGACCGACCGCAGTGTAGCAACGATCCGGCGGGCCCTTCGCGGGGTCTGTGAGCGAGGACTGACGGCGGGGACCGCTTGGGGTAGTCCGATGAAGTCGGCGGCGCGCCGGGGTCCAACCGGTGAAACGAACCTGAACACCGCGAAGGAGAGCGCCATGAACAAGAACACGATCTGCCTGTGGTACGACCGCGACGCCGAGGAGGCCGCGCGCTTCTACGCTCGGACCTTCCCCGACAGCAAGGTCGGCGCGGTGTTCCGCGCGCCCTCCGACTTCCCGGGCGGCAAGGCCGGCGACGTGCTGACCGTGGAGTTCACGGTGTGCGGCGTGCCGTGCCTCGGCCTCAACGGAGGCCCCACCTTCAAGCAGACGGAGGCGTTCTCGTTCCAGATCGCCACCGAGGATCAGGCCGAGACCGACCGCTACTGGAACGCGATCGTCGGCAGCGGCGGCGTCGAGAGCGCGTGCGGCTGGTGCAAGGACCGGTGGGGCGTCTCGTGGCAGATCACGCCGCGCGTCCTGACCGAGGCGACGGCCAAGGGCGGCGCCGTGGCGAAGCGCGCGTTCGACGCGATGATGCAGATGGGCAAGATCGACGTGGCCAGGATCGAGGCGGCGGTGCGCGGCTAGCCTCCCGCGTGGCAAAGGCGGAGGGTATGCTCCGCGCATGGACGAACGATGGCTCGTGCTGGGGGCGATCGCGTTGCTGTACGCCGTGGTCGTCGCCGTCTGGAGATGGCTCGTCCGCCGCTGGGGACTCGCCGGTCCAGGCGCGCCCCCCCGGACAGCGCTGAGCGAGCGTGAGTACCTCGCGCGACGGTCCCTCCGGGCGCTCCTCGCCTTCGACTTCCTGCTCATCATCCCGGTGGGCGTGGTGGCGTGCGTGGCCATCGCCGTCGCCGCGACGGAGCCCGACGGCGTCCCGCCGGAGATGATCTTCCTCCCCCTCGCCTTCCTCGCCTTCCTCCTGCCGATCCCGGCGCTGCGCAGGTCGCTCCGGCACATGGAGCAGCAGCGGCGCGCCGGCGTCCTCGTGGAGCCGGCGCCCGCGCCGAACAGCTCCGGGCTGCCCGCGCTGGACGCGCACCTGGGCCGGAAGGCCTGGGGGACGCTCGTCGCCGCGGGGCTCATCGTCCTGGGGAGCCTCGCCGCGTGGGCCGTCCCGGAGGGCCGGCTGGCCGAGCTCCTCCTCAAGGACAACGACGCCGTCCGGGCCGGGCAGGTGTGGCGGCTGCTCACCGTCGCGCTCGTCCACGGGAGCGTGCTGCACCTCTTCTTCAACGTCTTCATCCTGGTCTCGGCGGGTTCCCTGCTCGAGCGGCTCGCGGGCGCTCCGCGCCAGCTCGCCGTGCTCGGCGCGGGCACCGTGGCCGGCTCCATGCTGAGCGTCGCCCTCGTCGACCAGCCGTCCGTGGGGGCCTCCGGCGGCGTGCTCGCCATCGCGGCGGCGGTGGTCGCCTTCGGCCAGCGCCACCGGTCCTTGTTTCCGCCGGCCGCTCGCGCCCGGCTCTTCCGCGCGAGCGTCGAGCTCGTCGCGCTCAACGTCGTCCTGACGTTCGTCCTGCCCAGGGTGGACTGGGCCGGCCACGTCGGCGGGCTCCTGTGCGGCGCCGTCCTCGGCTGGTTCGCGAAGCCCACCCGGGAGACCCTCGCCGCGCTCGCCGCGGGCGCGGCCCAGCAGCTCGGGCCGCCGCCCCCGGACGCCGCCGCGCCGGAGCGGTGAGGGACCGCGGGCCTCGAACGGAACGAGGCCTGCTCCACGCCAGGATGGCAGGCGTTGGTGACAAGGGGTCACCCGTGATCCCGCCAAGCTCATCGAGGCCACCGGCGAGGGACAGGTCGTGCTCGCCATCAGGGTCGAGAAGGTCGCGCGCCACCTCGAGCGCGGCGTCCGCGAGATCAGCGCACCGCGTGAGGCGACGATCCGGGTGTGCGGGCGCGGGTACAAGGCCGTGCTGACCCCCGACATCCGCCGGATCAAGACGCCGCGAAGACGAAGGCCGGACGCCCCGTCGGGAACGTCCGGCCTTTACGAACTGGAGCGGGAAACCGGGTTCGAACCGGCGACCCTCAGCTTGGGAGACGGCCCCGCCGGTGGTTCAGGCGTTCGCAGCGGTTCGCAATGGCTTGTATCTACTGGAGGCGCGGCGTCCGGCGGCGTCCAACGGTCCCAGCCGGACCGGCCCGTTCTCGGGGATTCTGCTACCCCCTTGCTACCCAGTAGCCCGACGATCCGCTCGGACGCGCTGCTGACCGTACGCGAGGCGGCTCGGTTCCTCCGGGTCTCGACGGCGACGGTCTACAAGCTCTGCGCGCGCGGGGAGCTGGCGCATGTGCGCGTGCTGAACGTCATCCGGATCCCGGCGAAGGTCGTCGAGTCGGGCGCGCTAGAGAGCTGATGCGACGTGGCATACTCGTCGTGTACCGAATGCTCGGAGCGAAAGCGGGTGACGGAGTGAATACGCGGGCGCTTGGGCCATCGTGGGGGCGCGTTCGGAAGCTGATCCAGCAGGATCCGGACTCCTGGAAGTGGCCGGAGTTGGATGCTCCATATCCGTTGGGGTATTCGCCGGGGCCAAGCCGCCGCGTCGGGTTCTCGTGACGACGTGTGAGCCGGCGCTCCTCCGCTGGCCGACCGTCGATTGGCCAAGCGGCCTCGTCGTGGTCGTCGCCGCAGGCAACGTGTCCCGGCCGCAGGCGGCCGTCATCGAGAAGCTGGCAGCCGACAAGTCGGTGCCGGTCGCCTTCCTCGGCGACGCGGATGCGTACTCTCTGCACACGTACCTGTCCTTGAGGGTCCACCTCGGCGCTCGTCGGGTGCGCTACTGCGGCCTCTCGGACGAAGTACTGGCGGGGATTCGTGACGAGGCGGTTGAGCCAGAGCGGCTCTCAACGTGGGAGCAGAGCGAGCTGGAGCGGGCTCACCTCCGGATCGTCGAGAGGTGGCTGGCGCCCGCGGGAACCGTTGGTCCGCGCGTGGCGGCGGTCTTAGCGGGCGGACGGACGATCGGGATCGCGCATCTCAGCTTCCGCGCCGGAATGATCTCCGCGCTATTCAGGGCGGCGCTTCGACTCGCGTGGAATCGCAAGCGCCAGCCACCGGCCCGCTGAGAACGCCGGTCATCCGCCGTTCCCGATGCTCAGCGCCGCCGCTTTGTTCGGGTCGAGCCTAGCTCGAGCTGACGCCCGCTCGCGTCGGGAGACTTCGTCGATCGCTTTCGGGGCGTTGGGAATCGGGCACCTGGTCCGTATTCCACGCCCGGACCGCGCTCGTGCGCGGACGTCTTTCGCAGGATGCGCCGCTGCACCATGTCGGCGAGAACGTCGCGCGCTCGGTTGATCCCGACGTCCAGAAGGTTCTGCACTGCTCGGTTGGTGACCTTTCCGTACTCGACGACGTGCGCGATCACCTTGCGATCGATTTCGTCGACGGTGCGCCGCTGGTACGGCACCGCTGGCCCCAGCGCCTTCAGGACCTCGCCGCGTAAGCGGTACGAAGGGTGCGAGCGCCTGGCGGACTGTCGAGTGGGCTCGAGGATCGCGATCGCGTCGCCGGCAAGACGGCGCAGCGTTGCCTCCGCTTCCGCGGGGTTCTTCTGCAGGAGCGGAGCGATCTCGGGAGCCGACACCGTTCTGACGGAGCACAGCCGGAACAAGACGAGCATCGTGTCCGTGTCGTCGCGCTCCTGCTCGGGCAGCTGAGCGACGAACCGTGCCACCTGGGTGTTGGCGCGGCCGCCGGAAAGACTGACGCGGACGTGGTCGTGGAACGACTCGATCCGCGGGAGGTCTCGCCCCGACGAGATCATCTCGCGGTACATCCGGTCCACGCCCCGCCCCACCTCCTCGGCGAGCCCGAGGATCCGTGCCGCGTTCATGAGGCACGGGTTCCGCGGCTTGGAGGGATGCGTGAGGATGTTGTCGGGGGTCACGCCCGAGACCAGCGGCCCGGGTGACGTCACGACCAGGAGCTCGGGCGAGTGGATCACGTTCACTGGTTCGCGGAGGTGATAGTCGCGGTGGATGACCGCGTTCGCGAGCGCCTCGCGCGCCGCAAGCATCGGGAAGTCCTCTATCTGGATTTGCTGCCCATCCGGAAGGTTCACGGGCGTCAGGTTTCGACGGGCCTGAATGAAGGCCATCGTCCGCTGGAACGCCAGCACCAGCGGCTGGCTCAGCCGCTCGATGGATTTTGGCTCTCCACCCGGCGTCGCCTGGAACTGATAGACGAGCGGCACGGATGTCGGCTCGCCGAACAAGACCGCCCCGGCATTGAGGAGCCGATCCTTCGGACCAACGACCCCGAGCGCGCGTAGCAGCTCTGGGTTCCCGAGGCGCGAAAGCCGTCGCCTGTCGTCTGCGAACTTGCTGAGGAGCGACCGCGCTTCATCGAGCGCTGCTGAGGAGAGGCTCGCCGGATCCGCCTCCGCGTCGCGCGCCGACCAGTCGATGCCGAGCCGGTCCTCCCGCAGCCGCATCTGCTGAGTCGGATCCATCGGCACGCAGTCCTTACCGATTCGCTGCGGCGATCGCCCCTGCGGATCCGAGTGGATCTCGGGGCTCTGCGGAACGGAGACGAACAGGAGTCGTACTCCGTGAACAGTCTCGTCCCAGGCGTCCACCGTCAGCGCCGGCCGCGAGAGCTCGTACACGCGCCTGCGAACCGAATCCGAGGTCAGCGTCGTTCCGCGAAAGGCGTCTTGCCCCGAGCCCCTATCGGCGACCCCGACCACGATGACGCCCCCGGAGGAGTTCGCGAAGCACAGCGCCGCGTCGGCGATGGTCTTGAGAGCGTCGCCTTCGCTGCGCCCCTGCTCCTTGAAGTCGAGCGTCGCGGACTCGACCTCCTGCGGCGTCTTGCCGGCAGCGATCGCGTTCAGCGCGGCGGTGGCTTCCTCGAGTCGCGGCATCTGTCCCCGAGTTTCGGGTCAGTTTGCTTATACCCTACACGATGCAGCGAGACAACAAACTGCCCTCAAACTTCACCTGCGTAGGCGGGCCAGACGCGTAGAACCCATGACCCAGAAACGACGGCAGAGCTCGAAGTACTCCAAGACGACCGCCTTCTCGCCGGCTTCGAGCAGCTCCTTCGCTAGCGTCATGTTCGGCCCAGGCGAAGACGGGTGAGGTCTCGCCGCAGATGGTGAACCACCTCCCGCGGCTACATCGGCCGCGCGTTCAACGCCGCCCGCCGCGCGGGCCGGTACCCGGGTCCGAACCCGGTGCTCGACGTCCGGAAGCGGAAGGTCCCGAAGCGGAAGCCGGACTTCCTCCGGGTCCACGAGGTGCCGCTGCTGCTGCGGGCGCTCGCGCCGCGCTGGCGGCCGCTCTTCGCGGCGGCCATCTACACCGGCCTCCGCAAGGGCGAGCTGCTCGCGCTCCGCAAGGCCGACGTCGACCTCGAACGGCGGCTCCTCACGGTCGGGCGTTCGCACGATCGCGACACGACGAAGGGCGGCCACGAGGACGGCATCCCGGTCGCGACCGAGCTGCTGCCGTTCCTGCGCGTCGCGATGGACGCCTCGCCGTCCGGGCTCGTGTTCCCGAAGCCGGACGGCACGAGGATGCGGCGGGACGTGAACCTCGAGCACACGCTTCGGCGCGCGCTGGGGCGCGCCGGCGTCGTCGAGGGGTACAGCCACGTGTGCCGCCGGAAGGACTGCGGGCACGTCGAGGCCGCGACCGACCAGGAGCAGCGGCGGTGCCCGAAGGACGGCCGGAAGCTCTGGGTGAAGCCGGTGGTCCGGCCGATCCGGTTCCACGACCTCCGGCACACGACCGGCAGCCTGCTCATCATGTCCGGCGCGGACCTCGCGGCGGTGCAGCGGATCCTCCGCCACAGCGACCCGAAGCTCACGACCGAGATCTACGCGCACCTCGCGCCCGAGTACCTCCGGGCGGAGGTGGACCGGCTCTCGTTTGGCGAGGCGGTGCTGGCGACGGTGCCTGGGGCGCCCCCCCTCGACTCCGTGCCGCCTGCGGCGGCGCTACGCTCGGGGCGAGCGGGGGAGGAAGGCGAGCTTGTTACCCGGTTGCTACCCGAGTCCGCCCGCCGGAAGAAGAACGCCGGCACCCGGGGAGCCGAAGCTCAGGGGATGCCGGCGTCTAGACTGGAGCGGGAAACCGGGTTCGAACCGGCGACCCTCAGCTTGGGAAGCTGATGCTCTACCAACTGAGCTATTCCCGCGTTACCTACCGTTTTCTGCCGTGAAGAGGCCCTGGAGTCAAGGGGTTCGCGGGGATGCGGGCGGACGGCGGGGACCGATCGGGGCGGCGCATGGACGAGAAGACCCAGCGGATCGTCGAGGCCCGGCTCAGGCTCCGGGAGCGGTTCCTGGAGCGGATGAAGGCCACCCCGGCGGCGAGCGACGCGCGGCCGATGGGCTCGGGCCCGCGGAACCGCCACGGCATGCCGAAGCTGCCGGTGGGCCAGACGGTCACGGAGAAGTGGCCGGTCCTGGACCTCGGCATCGTCCCGCGGATCGATCGCGCGGCCTGGCGGCTCACCGTGGACGGGGCGGTCGAGCAGCCGCTCTCCATCGGCTGGGGCGAGCTCCTCTCCCTCCCGCAGGTCGAGGACGTGCAGGACTTCCACTGCGTCACCGGGTGGAGCCGCATGGACGTCCGGTTCGGCGGCGTGCGGCTCGAGACGGTGCTCGCGCTCGCGGCCCCGCGGCCCGACGCGACGCACGTGCTCTTCCACGCGCACGACGGCTACACGACCAACGTGCCGCTGGAGGAGGCGCTCAAGGAGGACGTGCTCCTCGCCCACACCGCCGACGGCACGCCGCTCCCGGTGGAGCACGGCGGGCCGTGCCGCGTCGTGACGCCGGAGCTCTACGCGTGGAAGGGCGCGAAGTGGATCGCCCGCGTCGAGGTCACGACCCGCAACGTGAAGGGGTTCTGGGAGAAGAACGGCTACTCCGACACGGCGCACCCGTGGCGGGACGACCGGTACGCGGGGGAGTGATCGGGCCGGGCGCCGCTCACCCTTCGACAGGCTCAGGGTGAGCGGCCGCACTTGCTCCGCTCCGCTCGTGCTGAGCGCGTCGAAGCACGAGCGGTGGAGGAGGCGGCCCTACTTCCTCTTCGCGAACCGCTTGAAGAACGTGACGATCTGCGTGGACGCGCCGCTCCAGTCGAGCGTCTCGGCGGGTTCGTCCTCCTCGCCGTCGATCCAGAGCCCGCCGCACGACTCGCACGTGTCGTAGTGCTCGCTCTTCTTCTCGCCGCCTTCGACCGCCACGAGGTCGACGTTGCACGCCGGGCACATGCCGGCGATCTCGTCGGGATTCACCACCCCGCCGATCGCGCTCAGCGACGGCAGGTTGGCGTGCAGGAGCGTCTTGTTGAGGTCGGTGACGTCGACCCAGAGACCTCCGCACTCGACGCAGCGGTGGATGATGCTGTCATCGCGGGTGATCTCCGTGAGCTCAACGGCACACCGGGGGCAATCCATGACGGATCAGGTCCTCCTTCGGGGACCTAGCAAGCGATCGATCGGGTGAGGGAGGGCAAGCGGACGAGCGCCAGTGACTGAAGTTCCGGGAATAGTACGCAGATCCCGCGGGACGTTTCAACGGGGTTTCACGGGCGGCCCGGCCTCGACCACCCTCCGAAGGGCATCGATGAGCCTGCGCAGCCGCTCCGGGTGCAGCTTCAGGGCGACCCGGTTCACCACCAAGCGTGCAGTCACGTCGAGGACTTCCTCCTCGATGACCAGCCCGTTCGCCTTGAGCGTCTCGCCGGTCTCGGTGATGTCCACGATGGCGTCGGCGAGGCCGAGCGAGGGGGCGACCTCGATCGAGCCGTGCAGCGGGATCACCTCGGCGGGAATGCCCTTGCGCGCGAAGTACTGGGTCGCGAGCGACACGTACTTCGTGGCCACCCGCGGCGCCACCCCGCGGGGGAGCGGCGGCGCGCCCTTGGGGCGGGCGAAGATCACCCGGCAGCGGCCGATCTCGAGGTCGAGCGGCTCGTAGAGGTCGCACGGGTCCTCGCGCAGCACGTCGAGCCCTGCGATCCCGACCGCCGCGGCGCCGTGCTCGACGTAGCTCGCGACGTCGGCGGCGCGGATGGAGATGAACCGGAGCCCCGCCTCGGGGGCGTCGGCGGCGAGCTTCCGCGTCCCCTCGAGCAGCGCCCGCGGCGACACGCCGACGGCGCGCTCGAAGAGGGCCGACGACTCGTGGAGGAGCCGGCCCTTGGGCACGGCGACGGTCAGCAGCTCCTCGGGGGCGCCCGCCCGCCCTTCGACTCCGCGGCGCTTCGCGCCGCTACGCTCGGGGCGAGCGGAGACTCCAGACGCCCGGGCACCGGGCACGCGGCGGGCCGTCTGTCTCCTCACGCCTTCTCCCTCCGGATGCGCGCCCCCAGGGGGGCGAGCTTCTCCTCGATCCGCTCGTACCCCCGGTCGAGGTGATACACGCGCTGGATCTCGGTGCGCCCCTGCGCGGCGAGGCCGGCGAGGACGAGGGCCGCCGAGGCCCGCAGGTCGCTCGCCATCACCTGCGCGCCCGACAGGCTCGGCACCCCGCGGACGAGCGCGAGCTTGCCGTCCACGGTGACGTCGGCGCCGAGCCGCTGGAGCTCCTGCACGTGCATGAACCGGTTCTCGAACACGGTCTCGGTGATGCGCGAGGAGCCGTCGGCGAGGGCGAGCAGGACCATCATCTGGGCCTGCATGTCGGTCGGGAAGCCGGGGTGCGGGGCGGTCTTCACGTCCACCGGCCTGGGGCGGCCGTCGCCGATCACCCGGACGCCACCGGGCACCTCCTGGATCTCCGCGCCGACGGCCCGGAGCTTCTCGAGGAGCGCCTCGAGGTCGCACGCGCGGCAGCCGCGCACGGTGACGTCGTTCCCGGGGAGCGCGCCGGCGACGAGGAACGTGCCGGCCTCGATCCGGTCGGCGATGACCGTGTGGCGGAGCGGCCGGAGCGACTCGACGCCCGTGACCCGGATGACGTCCGTGCCCGCGCCCTCGATCCGGGCCCCCATCGCGGCGAGCGCGACGGCCAGGTCCGAGACCTCGGGCTCGCGCGCGCAGTTGCGCAGCACCGTCTCGCCCTCGGCGAGGGTGGCCGCCATCATCACGTTCTCCGTGCCGGTGACGGTGACGCCGTCGAACGTGAACACCGTCCCGCGGAGCCGGCCCTTCGGGACGTTCGCGTAGACGTAGCCGTGCTCGAGGTGGATCTCCGCGCCGAGCGCGGTCAGGCCCTTGAGGTGCTGGTCGATCGGGCGCGCGCCGATGGCGCAGCCGCCGGGGAGCGAGACGCGGGCGGAGCCCCAGCGCGCGAGGAGCGGGCCGAGCACCACCACCGACGCGCGCATCGTCTTCACGAGCTCGTACGGCGCCTCCGGGGTGACGGCGCCGGGGACGCGGATCGTCACCGAGCGCGCGGGGCCCGGGATCCGCTCCACCTGGCAGCCCATGTGCGCGAGCAGCCGGCCGAGCGTGCGGGCGTCGGCGAGCTCCGGGACGTTGTGGACGAGGTGGTCCCCCTCGGTCAGCAGGGCGGCGGCGACGACGGGCAGCGCGGCGTTCTTGGCGCCCGAGACCACCACCGCTCCGCGGAGCGGCACTCCACCCTCGACGACGATCTTGTCCAAGAGGTCTCCGTCAGGTCCGTTGGTCCGTCCGCCCCGCGTGCGCGCGGGGGCGAGCGGGCCCGGCGCGACGGGGCCGGGCGCGGGAGGCGGCGCGATTCTACGCTGGGGCGGGCGCTCCCGCCATGTGGGCGACGACGAACCGGGGAAGGCCGGCGAGGTCGCGATGGGGCGCGGCCCGCTCGAAGCCGGACTGGAGGCAGATCGCTGGGAGGTCATGCGCGTGCGACTCGTGCATCTCCAGGACCAACGTGCCCCCCGGCCGGAGCCGGACCGGGGCCTCCGCCACGATCCGCCGGGAGATCGCGAGCCCGTCGTCGCCGCCGTCGAGCGCGAGGCGGGGCTCCCGGCGCACCTCGGGCGGGAGCGTGTCCAGCTCGCCACGAGGGACGTAGGGCGGGTTGGACACGATCACGTCGAACTTCTCCTCCGGTGCGAGCGGCGCGTACAGATCCCCTTCCAGGAGCGTGACCGCGGCGCCGAGGCGCGCGGCGTTCTCGCGCGCGACCGCGAGCGCCTCGGGCGAGAGCTCGGTCGCCGTGACCTGGGCGCCGGGGCGCTCGAGCGCGAGCGAGATCGCGAGCGCGCCGGAGCCGGTGCAGAGGTCGAGCGCGCGGTGGCCGGCGCCGTCCGCGGGGAGCGCCGCGAGCGCGGCCTCGAGCACGAGCTCGGTCTCGGGGCGCGGCACCAGCACGCGCGCGTCCACCTGGAACGGGCGGCCGTAGAAGTCGCGCGCGCCGAGGAGGTAGGCGGTCGGCTCGCGCTCCGCGCGCCGGCGCACCAGCTCGCGGAAGGCGGCCAGCTCGGGGTCGCCGAGCGGCTTGTCGAAGTCGAGGTAGAGGCGGACGCGATCGCACCGGAGCGCGTGCGCGAGCAGGAGCTCCGCCGTGAGCCGGGGCGCGTCGATCCCCTTCTGGCCGAACCAGCCCTGGGTCCAGTTGAGGAGGCGCAGCGTGGTCCAGACCTCAGCCATCCAACCTTCCCGTGAAGGAGCCCGCGCCCGAGGCACTCGACCGCTCGGCCTTCGACAGGCTCAGGCCGAGCGGACACTCCACACCCGCTCGTGCCGAGCGTGTCGAGGCACGAGCGGGAGGGTCCGCCTCCCCTCGCCCTTGAATCGGCTCACCCCTCGACAGGCGCAGGGGGAGCGGCCGCACTCGCTCTCCGCTCGTGCTGAGCCTGTCGAAGCACGAGCGGACGCGGCTCACACCCGCCGCTCCTCGCCCCGCGCCGCCTCCCGCAGCGCCTGCGCCGCGTAGAAGGTCCGGCACGCGTCGAGGACGTCCTGGACGTCACCGTCCATCACCGCGGGCAGGTTGTGCCGTGTGTAGTTCACGCGGTGGTCGGTGAGCCGGTCCTGCGGGAAGTTGTACGTCCGGATCTTCTCGGACCGATCGCCGGTCCCGACCTGCGACTTGCGCGTCGCGTCGCGCGCGCTCTGCTGCTTCTCCTGCTCGATCTCGAAGAGCTTCGCGCGGAGCATGCGCATCGCCATGCTGCGGTTCTTGAGCTGGCTCTTCTCCTGCTGGCACTTCACGATGATGCCGGTCGGCTTGTGGGTGAGGCGCACGGCGGAGTCGGTCGTGTTCACGGACTGTCCGCCGGAGCCGGTCGAGCGGAAGACGTCCATCTCGACGTCGGCCGGGTTGATCTGGACGTCGATCTCCTCGGCCTCGGGCATGACCGCCACGGTGACCGTGGAGGTGTGGATGCGCCCCTGCGCCTCGGTGGCCGGGACGCGCTGCACCCGGTGCACGCCCGACTCGTACTTGAGCCAGGAGTAGACCGCGTCGCCGGCGATGTTGACCACCGCCTCCTTGACGCCGCCGAGCGCGCCCGCGGACGTGTCGGCCACCTCCACCTTCCAGCCGCGGCGCTCCGCGTACCGCAGGTACATGCGGAGGAGCTCGGCCGCGAAGAGGCCGGCCTCGTCGCCGCCGGCGCCGGCGCGGATCTCGACGATGACGTCCTTGTCGTCGTTCGGGTCGCGCGGGACGAGGTACAGCTTGAGCTGCTCCTCCGCCGGCTCGACCTGCGGGCGGAGCTGGGCCAGCTCCTCCTTGGCCATCTCCCGGAGGTCCGCGTCGGCGAGGAGCGCCTCGTTGTCCGCGATGTCCCGGACGAGCTTCCGGTAGGCGTGGAGCGCGATCACGGTCGGCTCGATCGACGCGCGCTCCTTCGCGACCTTGCGGAACCGCTCGCCGCTGGCGGCGACCTCGGGGTCCGAGAGCAGGTGGGTCAGCTCGTCGAGCCGGTGCTCGATGGCCTCGAGCTTGTGCAGGACCTCGGGGGACAGCATGGGAGGGGTTACTTACCTCCCCCGACCCGGGGGTTCAAGCCTGGGGGGGGCGGCTGCGCGTGTCCGCCGTCACGGCGCGCCGGCTCCGGGCCGCGCTCCACGTACCCGGGGTACGAGCGCGAGGGCTCGGACCCGGCCCGAGGTGCCCGTGTCGCCCCGGGTCGTGCCGATCGCACCTGCTCCCGAGGGGCGGGAGCGCGTCCGCCGCGCCGGGAAGATCGGGGCGCACCCGGGCGGCGTCCTGGCGAGCGCGGCCGGGATCTGCTCTGAAGGCACATCCACTTGCAGTGCAGTTCGTTCCCTGCACCGAGGAGGCGACATGTACCGGCTGCGCGATCCCCGCTCGCTCACGGCGCTCGCCGTCGCAGGGCTCCTTGCCTGCGCTCCGTCCGAAGAGGCTCCTCTCGAGGCCGCGCCGGTGGCGGAGGCGGCGCACCTCGCGGCCGTGCGCGACGGGCGCCTCCCCAACGACTTCCCGATCCCCAACCGCGCCGGCGCCGCCGCAACGTTCAGCACGGCCGGGTTCGTCGATCTGAACAACCCGTTCCACGTCCCGCAGGGCACGAACGGCCGCTCCTGCGAGACCTGCCACCTCCCGACGGCGGGGTGGAGCATCCGGCCGCTCGAGGTCGAGCTCCTGTTCCACCTCACCGATGGAGTGCACCCCATCTTCAACGCCCTCGACGCCGACCAGCCCGCGCCCGACCTCTCCTCGCGGGCGGCGCGCCACGCCGCGTTCGGCATGCTGCGCAAGGGGCTGTTCCGCCGCGGCGGCACGCTCCCGGCGGAGCGGGAGTTCGACGTCGTCGCGGTGGACGACCCGCTGGGCGCGGGCGGCACCGCCACGCGCGTGGTCGCCTTCCGGCGGCCGCTCGCGACCGCGAACTTCCACCTCGCCCGGAACGTCGGGTGGCACGACCAGAACACCGCCGGTACGGGCGACGTGCACGCCGGCCTCGTGAACCAGGCGCGCGGCAACATCACCGGCGCGCAGCAGGGAGCGCCGCCGGCCGCGGAGACCGTCGACGCGATCGTCGCCTACGAGGAGGGGCTGCGGTTCGCGCAGGTGTACGTGCTCGGCGCCGGGCACCTCGACGCCTGCGGGGCGCGGGGCGGGCCAGGGAACCTGTCGGCGCAGGCACCGGTCGCGGACCGCTTCGACCTCTTCGACGCGTGGGTCGATCTCGCCCCGGGCGCGTGCACGACGAGGCGCGAGGACCGGGCGCGCGCCCGCATCGCGCGCGGCCAGGAGCTGTTCAACGGCCCGAACGCCGGCGGAGGGAGCTGCCGCGGCTGCCACGACGCCCAGAACAACGGCAGCAACGTCGCCGGCCGCCTCTTCGACGTCGGCGCGTCGCGCCCCGAGCTCCGGCAGCACGGCATGCCGCTCTACACGCTCCGCCGCAGGAGCGACGGGCTGGAGCGCCAGACCACCGACCCGGGGCTCGCGCTCCGGACCGGGCGCTGGGCCGACGTCGACCGGTTCAAGACCCCCTCGCTCCGCGGCGCGGTGGCACGAGGGCCGTACTTCCACAACGGGATCGCGCCGACCCTCCGGGACGTCGTGCTCCACTACGAGCGCGCCCTGGGCTTCGTGTTCACGCCGGAGGAGCGGGAAGACCTGGTCGCGTTCCTCGAGGCGCTGTGACGGTGGGACCGCAGGGAGGCGGAGGAGTCCTGCCCGGACGGGATCAGGGCGGCGGCGCGGCGTGCACCGTCCGCACGAGCCGCCCCGTCTCGTAGCCCGCGGCCGCGAGGCGGCCGACGATGGCCCCGTAGAGCTGCGGGTCCATCGCCGGCGCGCGGGCGAGGATCCAGAGGTAGTCGCGGCTCGGGTGCCCCACGACGGCGTACTCATAGTCCGGTCCCAGCTCGACGATCCAGTAGTCGCCCCAGAACGGCCGGAAGAAGCTCACCTCCAGCTTGGCGTTCGTCCCCCGGTCCACCACGCGGGCCCGCCCGCGCGCGACCTTCTCCGGCCCGTCCGGCGCGTCCTTGCGGCAGCGGTTCACGACGTCGAGCTGGCCGTCGGGCCGGAGGGAGTACGTCGCGGTCGTCGCGGTGCAGCCGCGCTGGAAGCGCTGCGGGAAGGCGGCGATCTCGTACCAGGTGCCGAGGTAGCGCTGGAGGTCGACATGCTCGACGGTCCGGAGCTCCGGGAGCTTCAGCCGCTCGGTGGTGGTGGTCGTCCTGCAACCGGCGAGGGCGAGGAGCGCGGCGCAGAATCCCGCCTTCTTCATGGCTAGCCCCTCCGCCCGAGCATCTCCGAGAGCGCCTTGATCGGCCCGACGTCCGCGCGGGCGGAGTCGAGGAGCAGGCGGAGCACGCCGAGCGCGGCCTGGCACAGGCCGACCAGCTGCTCCAGCCGCTTCGCCTTGAAGCGCGCGAGCGAGCGGACCTCGGGGTCGGCGTCGGCCATCCGGCCGCGCACGTCGTGGAGCGCCTTCTCGAACGCCGCGAGCGACTGCTCCATCGCCTTCTTCTCGCGCTCGCGGAGCACGTGCGCGACGAGCCGCCAGACGTTTGTCTCGGCCTGGTAGTGCTCCTTGCGGTCGCCCTCGACGGTGACCCCACGGACGACGCCCCAGGAGCGCAGCTCGGTGAGGCTCATCGAGAGGAGGCCGGTCGAGATGTCGAGCCGCTCGCACAGCTCGGGCGCGGCGAGCGGGCGCTCGGAGAGGAAGAGCACCGCCCAGATGCGGCCGAGCTGCCGCCGGAACCCCCAGAGCTCCATGAGGCCGCCCACCGTCTCGGCCACCGCGAGCTCGGCGCGGCGCAGCGAGGGGGCTGGGTGCGGGTGGGCGGTGCGGCTCGTGACCTCGGCCATCGCTTCACCCCCGGAGGAGGAGCTCGCCCAGCGCGCAGAGCGCGAACGCGACCGACGCGAAGGCGTTGTAGTTGAAGAATGCGACGTTGATGCGATCCAGTCTTACTGGGGGGGCCGGGTGAGGCTCGGCCCCCCCAGGCCCCCCGCTCGCTCCGGGGCAGGCTCCGCCGCCTGCCCCTGCGCTCGCACGGAGCGCGCCGCGCGGCGCGACGTGCAGGTGCTCGGCGGCGAGGGTGCCGGC
>JAEYOU010000438.1 GCA_023411405.1 Pseudomonadota bacterium
GGACGCCGGGGCGCGGAGGCGGAACTGGCGCACCTCGCCCGCGGCGCCGCGCTCCTCGACCGCCTCGACGCCCGGGACGCCCCCGAGCGCCGCGCGCGGATCGCCCTCCACCGAGAGCAGGAGCCCGGCGTCGCGCTGCAGCTCGTCGAGCCGCGCGTCGAGCGCGAGCCGCCCGCCGCGCATGATGAGCACGCGCTGGCAGGTGGCCTGGACCTCCTGGAGGATGTGCGTAGAGACGATCACCGTCGCGCTCCGCGCCAGGTCGCGCACGAGGTCGCGCATGTGCCGGATCTGGGTGGGATCGAGGCCGTTGGTCGGCTCGTCGAGGATGAGGATCTCCGGGTCGTGGAGCAGCGCCTGGGCGACGCCGACGCGCTGGCGGTAGCCGCGCGAGAGCGTCTGGAGCGGCGCGGTCGCCTTGGCGGCGAGCGCGGTCCGCGCGATGGCCCGGGCCACGGCGGCGCGCCGCCGCTCGGGCGGCACGCCCTGGAGGCCGGCGCGGTACTCGAGGTAGTCGATGACCGGCATCTCGGGCCACGCCGGGCAGTTCTCCGGCAGGTAGCCGACCTTCGCCTGGATGGCCCGGGTGTCGCGGCCCATCTCGAGATCCCGCACGCGGATGGACCCGCTCGTCGGCTCGAGCGAGCCGGTGAGCATCTTCATGATGGTGGTCTTGCCTGCGCCGTTGTGGCCGAGCAGCCCCACCACCTCGCCTTGTCCCACCTCGAAAGAGACGTCGTCGACGGCCACCAGCTCGCCGTACCGACGCGTCAGGTTCGCGACCTTGATCACGCGTCACCCTCCGTCACGGACGCCGTACCCCCGGAGGGGTGCTTCGATGCACGGGCGCACCACTCCCCTGGCGTCCTGGTTTGGTTTCTCAGAACCGCCGAACAGCGCTCCCCGCCGGCCGATTCCGGGCCGGCGGTCGAGCGGGCGGGCAGGCGACTCCCTTCCACGGTCGGGACCAGTAAGGCTTCCCCGCGGCTTGGCAAATCGTCCGGACCGCGGCGAGGCGCCGCGGGTCCGAATCGCCGAGGACGCCTCGATCGCCTCGCCTCAGCGCCGCCCGGCGCTCCGCAGGTAGCGGAGCACGTCGCTGTCGGTGCCGAGGAAGAGCGAGGACGACCCGTCCACCGTGGTCCGGTAGACCTCCATCGAGCGGAGGAACTGGTAGAACTCCGGGTCCTGGCCGAAGGCGCGGGTGTAGATCTGCGCCGCCTCGGCGTCGCCCTTGCCCTTGAGCTCCTGGGCCTTCCGGTACGCCTCGGACTCGATCGCCTTGAGCTCGCGGTCCTTCCGCCCGCGGATCTCCGCGGCGCGCCCCTGGCCCTCGGAGCGCGAGCGCTCGGCGATGCGGCGGCGCTCGGAGATCATCCGCTCGAACACCTTCACCTGGACCTCGTCGACGTAGTTGATCCGCTTGATCTGCACGTCGACGAGCTCGACGCCGAACTCGGACACCACCGCCGAGGCGCGCTCGAGGATGCGGCGCGTGAGCCGGTCGCGACCGACGGTGACCTGCTCGGCGGGGGTGCTCCCCGTGGTCTCGCCCACGTCCTCGTCCTCGAAGGCGCGGTTCGACGGGCGGACCGCCTCGATGAGGTTGAAGCTGGCGATGGCGTTCCGGGTCTCGCCGTCGATGATGTCGTCGAGCCGCGACTGCGCGGTCCGCTCGTCGCGCATGCGCTGGAAGAAGAGCAGCGGATCGGAGATCCGCCAGCGCGCGAACGTGTCCACCCAGATGTACTTCTTGTCCTTCGTCGGGATCTGGTTGGGGTCGCCGACCCACTCCAGCCAGCGCTTCTCGAACCGGTTGACCGTGTCGGCCAGCGGGAGCTTGAAGTGGAGCCCGGGCTCCGTCACCGGCGCACCGCGCGGCTCGCCGAACCGGGTGATCACCGCCTGCTCCGTCTCGTCGAGCGTGTAGACGGCGCAGCCGCTCGTCGCGGCGGCGGCGAGGGCGAGCGCCGGGAGGAGGAGGAGGCGCTTCATCGCGAGGCTCCTTCCGCGGCGGCGGTGGTGGCCGCCTTCTGCCGGGGGGCGGGGTCCATGTTCAGGATCGGCGTCATGCCGCGGAGGGTCTCGTCGACGATCACCTTCTGGCCGGCGCGCGGCATCACCTCCGCGATCATCTCGAGGTAGAGGCGCCGGCGGGTGACGTCGGGGCTCTTCCGGTACTCGTCGTAGATGGAGAGGAACCGCTGGGCCTCGCCGCGCGCGCGGTTCACGCGCTCGATCGCGTAGCCCTCGGCGGCGCGGAGCGCCTGCTCCGCCTCGCCGCGCGCCCGGGGGATGGCCTTGTTCAGCTCGGCCTGCGCCTCGTTGATGGCGCGCTCCTTCTCCTGGATGGCCTCGTTCACCTCGTTGAACGAGGGCTTCACCGGGTCGGGCGGGTTCACGTCCTGCAGGACCACCTGCTGGATGTCGACCCCTGCGCCGTAGCGGTCGGCGAGCGCCTGGAGCGCCTCCTTGGCCTCGGTCGCGACCTTCTGGCGGCCCGTGGTGAGGACCTCGTTGACCGAGTGGTCGCCGACGATCGATCGCATCGCCGCCTCGGAGAGCGAGCCCAGCGTTTCCTCGACGTTCCGGACCCGGAACAGGTAGGCGTACGGGTCCTTGATCTTGAACTGCACGATCCACTCGACGACGGCGACGTTCAGATCACCCGTGAGCATCAGCGACTCGCGGTTCAGCTCGTTCGTGCCCGCGCGGTACGCCGACCGGACGTCGGCGCGCGAGGTCCGGAAGCCGAACTCCATCTTGAGCTGGCGCTGCACCGGCACCTTGTCCACGCGGTCGATCCCGAAGGGGATCCGGAAGTGGGGGCCCGGCGCGCTCGTGCCCACGTACTTCCCGAGCCGCCGGACCACGCCGACCTCGTCCGGCTCGACCTGGTAGTACGACGTCAGCGCGCCCACCACGGCGAGCAGGAGCGCGACGACGAGCAGGGCGGGGCCCTTGCCCCCACCCTTGAAGTGCGCGCGCAGCGCGCGAACGAGGTCCTCCGGCGAGCGGCCGCCGTCACCTCCGCGAACGACGTCGGGATTCCACGCCATGAACAACCTCCAGGACGACGGGTGAAGAGACTATACGCGGGAGGCGCCGGGGATGTCCCGCGCGAGCGCCGGGGCGACGTCGTGCCGCTCGCGCCGGGCGCGGAGCTCGGCGCGGAGCGTCCGGACCCGGAGCACGACCCCGGCGGCCGCGAGGAGCGGGAGCGCCCCGATGGTCAGGGCGACCGCGCCTCCGCTCGAGGCGAGCGCGACCGAGAGCGTGACCAGCCCCACGATGACCCCGAAGGCCGCCGCGAAGGTGAGCGCCGCGATCCGATTGCAGAGCGGGGCGAGGTCGTCGGCCGCCGCGGCGTGCGCCGGGCGGTCCGGGGGGGTGATGCCGGGATGCTGCCTCGAGTGCGCCTTGGCCATGGGGCCTCCAGGGTGGAGGAGGCGGCGGGCCAGGCCCTGTACGGGACCCGCTCCGGCGCACCCGTCCCAGCGGGGCACGAGCACGCGCGCCGCCGTACGAAGACGCCGCGCAGCGCCGGAGCGCCAGCCTTCGCCTCTCCACGCGGTCCGGGCGTACGCGACGCCGGGACTCCTCGTGGAGCGGCGGCCCGACCGCTCCGTTGACCTGCGGCGTGGACGCGCCGCACCCATGACTCCTCCGCATCTAGCGGCTCGGTGGCGCGGAGTCAATGCAACCGAGCAGAACGCCGGGCGCTGGTCCCGGGTAAAGCGGACCCGTTGCACCGCGGGCGGGCGTCCGAAGGATGGAGTGGGGTGCCATGGGGACGGCGCCCGTGTGCCCCCGGAGACCAGGCATGGGGACGTTCGCTTGGCGACCCGTCGCGGAGGGGAGCTGGGTCCGGTGGGTCCGGCTCCCGCTGCGCGTCCCGCCGCGCCTCGACCGCGCCGTCGCGACGCTCCGCCTCCTGGGCTTCGCCCTGCTCGCGACCGCCGGCGCGGCGCTGGTGCAGTACCTCGTGCTCCCCGAGCCGGCGGTGGCGCCGTTCGTCTTCTTCTTCCCCGCGGTGGCGGTGGTCGCGTGGCGCTCCGGCCGCGGCGCCGGGCTGGTGACGGTCCTCGCGTCGGCGCTCACCGCGAACTGGCTCTTCCTCGCGCCGTTCGGCGCGGCGAAGCTCTCGGGCGGCGCGCTCCTGGCCACCCTCCTGTTCGTCGCGGCCGCGAGCCCCGTCGCGCTCCTCTGCGGCGCGCTCCGGGAGCGGCTCATCGCGGCCCACCGCGCGTCGGACCAGCTCGCCGAGCAGGCGGCGCTCCTCGAGCGGACCGCGGCCGGCGCGCGCGACGCCGAGGCGCGGTTCCGGCGGCTCGCCGACTCCATGCCGCAGCTCGTGTGGACGGCGGGGCCGGACGGGACGGTCGAGTACTACAACCAGCGGAGCGCGGCGTACGCCGGCCTGGAGCGGGCCGCGGACGGCACCTGGACGTGGCGGCCTGCCGTGCACCCGGACGACGCCGAACGGACCTCGTCGGCGTGGGCCGCCGCGGTGGAGACTGGCCAGGTCTACGAGGTCGAGCATCGGGTGCAGATGGCGGACGGATCGTACCGCTGGCACCTGAGCCGCGGCGTGCCCATCCGGAGCGCGCAGGGGCGGCTCGTCCGGTGGTACGGGACGGCCACCGACGTCGACGAGCAGAAGCGCGTGACCGAGGCGCTCGCCGAGAGCGATCGCAGGAAGAGCGAGTTCCTGGGCGTGCTCTCCCACGAGCTCCGGAACCCGCTCGCGCCGATCCGGAACAGCCTCTACGTCGTCTCCAGGAGCGCCCCCGGCTCCGAGCAGCACCGCCGCGCCATGGCGGTCATCGAGCGCCAGGTGGCGCAGCTCCACCGGCTCGTCGACGACCTCCTCGACGTCACGCGCATCACGCGGGGCAAGATCCACATCGCCCGCACGCGGGTGGACCTCGTGCGGCTCGCGCGCCACGTCGTCGAGGACCAGCAGGCCGTGTTCCACCGGAACGGCGTCGGGCTGGAGCTGCGCGCGGCGGACGAGGAGGTGCACGTCCTCGCCGACGAGGCCCGGCTCGCCCAGATCGTCGGGAACCTCCTCCAGAACGCCGCCAAGTTCTCGCCCCGGGGCGCGCGCGCCACCGTCACCGTCCGGCGTTCGGACGACCGGATGGCGGAGCTCTCCGTCGAGGACACCGGGCGCGGCATCCTCCCCGAGGTCCTCACGCGGCTCTTCCAGCCGTTCGTGCAGGCGGAGCAGTCCATCGACCGGAGCATGGGCGGGCTCGGCCTCGGGCTCGCGCTCGTCAAGGGGCTCGCCGAGCTGCAGGGCGGAGCGGTGACGGCGCACAGCGAGGGCGCGGGGAAGGGCGCGCGCTTCACCGTGACCATCCCCCTCGAGCGTCGCCGGCGGCCACGTCCCCCCGCGGCGCCGTCTCCGGCCGAAGCCGCGTCGGCGCGACGCGTCCTCGTCATCGAGGACAACGCGGACGCCGCGGTGACGCTCCAGGAGGCGCTCCAGCTCGAGGGGCACGCGGTCGAGGTCGCGTTCACCGGCGTGGACGGCGTCGAGCGTGCGCGCGCGTCGAGGCCCGACGTGGTCGTCTGCGACATCGGGCTGCCCGGCATGAACGGGTTCGAGGTCGCGCGCACGCTGCGCGCCGACCCGGCGCTCGCGTCCACGACCTTGATCGCGCTCAGCGGGTACGCGCTCGCCGACGACGTCGAGAAGGCCCGGGCCGCAGGGTTCGACGTCCACCTCCCGAAGCCGGCGGATCTCCGCGAGCTCCAGCGCTCGATCGCGGCCGGGCCCGCGTGACGAGCGCGCGATCCGTGCCACGGCGCCCGCCCCAAGGGCCTGACTGCGTGACCGCCCCTCCGCGCTCAACGTAGGGGGGCCCCACCGGTGAGGGCGGCCCCAGGCCGGCCCGCGCGGCGTACAGGCCGCCGGGCGACGGTACACCCGCCCTCCGGGGGCGAGGAGGGCGGCCATGGCGACGATCACGGTCTCCCGGGAGTGCGGCAGCGGAGGAGGGCTCGTCGCGCGGCGCCTGGCGCGGGCCCTGGGGTATCACCTCGTCGACAAGGAGTTCATGAGAAGCGTCCTGGGCCAGTACGGCCTCGTGCAGTTCGAGGAGGTCTACGACGCCGGGCCCGGCCTCCGGGCGCGGCTCGTCCCGCGGCGCCCCGAGATCACGCGCATGCTGAACAAGCTCGTCGCGGCGCTCGCGCGGCACGGCGACACGGTGATCCTGGGGCGCGGCGCGAGCGCCGTCCTGCGTGGCTACGCCGACGTCCTGAACGTCCGGATCCAGGCGCCCTTCCCGTTCCGGGTGCGCCGCGTCGCCGAGGCGCGCGGGCTCGCCGACCCGCGCGACGCGGAGGCCTACGTGGTGGACCAGGACCAGCGGCGCGCGGCGTTCGTCGAGTTCTCGTACGCCGTGGACTGGGAGAACGTGCACACGTTCGACCTCGTCCTCGACACCGGCAAGCTGCCGCTCGACCTCGTCGTCGCCCTGCTCACCGAGGCGGCCGGCGCCGTACGCCAGGCGGGCCCAGGGGCCAGGCTCGCCGCGCGCCAGCTCGAGGACGACCCCGTCCTCGCCGCGGCGGTCGCGGATGCGCTCCAGTGCCGGACGAGCCACGCCTCTCGTCCGGAGGAGACGGCCACGGCCGGCCGCTCGGAGCCCTGACGCCTCGCGATCCCGCTG
>JAEYOU010000533.1 GCA_023411405.1 Pseudomonadota bacterium
GGGCGGCCGCCCGTGAGCGTCCGGGCGTGCACCCACGCGCAGCGCGTGCCGGCGGGGAGCGCCGCCTCCGGGCCGAACAGCGCCTCGCGCGAGAGCACGACCGTCTCCGCGGCGAGGTGCGCGCCGACCTCGTCTGCGCTGGCGCCGTGGTTCACGAGGAGCGATGGGCGCTCCGCCGCCCACAGCTCGGCCGCCTCGTGCAGCGCCCCCCGCGCCGCCTCCTCGAAGCGCGCGCCCTTGCCGTTCGTCACCTGGAGGACGTGCCCGTCCGGCCGCACGGCGCTCGCCACCTCCACTCCGGTCCGATCGAGGCCGGTGAGCCGCGCGATCCGGGTCACCCCCAGCGCGCGCGCGAGGCCGCGCGCCGTCCGGTCGCCGGAGCGTCCGCGGTCATCCCCAAGCAGGCGAGGGTCGGCGCGCATCGCAGCCTTATATGGCGTCCAGGCGCCTCGGACTACAGGCTCGAGGCCCCTCCCAGAGGTCCAACGTGCTCGACTCCGACGTAGCGCTCGCCCTCGCCCACCTCGAGAAGAACCAGGCCAACTACCTCGACGAGCTCCGCCGCCTGGTGCGGATCCCGAGCGTCTCCTTCGAGGGCTTCCCGGAGCGGGAGGTGGCGCGGAGCGCCGAGGCGGTGGCCGAGCTGCTGCGGCGGCGCGGGTTCGAGGACGTCGAGGTGCTCACGCTGGAGGGCGCGCACCCGTACGTCTACGGCGAGCGGATCGAGGACCCGTCCGCCCCGACGCTCCTCCTCTACGCGCACCACGACGTGCAGCCCGCCGGCGACGCGGACGCCTGGCGCTCGCCGCCGTTCGAGCCGACCGAGCGGGAGGGCCGCCTCTACGGCCGCGGCACGGCCGACGACAAGGCGGGCATCCTCGTCCACGCCGCGGCGGTGGACGCGTGGCTCCGCGGCGCGAAGCGGCTCCCGCTCAACGTGAAGCTCGTCGTCGAGGGCGAGGAGGAGACGGGCTCCGAGCACCTCGCCGCGTTCCTCGAGAAGCACCGGGCGCGCCTCGGCGCGGACGCGATGGTGCTCACGGACACGGGCAACGTGGCCGTGGGCGTCCCCTCGATCACGGTGGCGCTCCGGGGGCTCGTGACCGTGGACGTCGAGGTCCGGTCGCTCGACCAGAGCGTGCACTCCGGCATGTGGGGCGGGCCCGTCCCCGACCCGGCCATGGCGCTCGCGAAGATGCTCGCCGGCCTCGTGGACGCGGACGGCCGGATGACCATCCCGGGGATCTACGATCAGGTCCGGCCGCTGACCCGCGAGCAGCGGGCGGCCATCGAGGCGCTGCCCGTCTCGGTGGAGGACTTCCGGCGGCTCGCGCGGCTCCGGCCCGGCGCGAAGCTCCTGGGCCCCGGCCACCCGGTGGAGGTCAACTGGTGGCACCCTTCGCTCACCGTGAACGCGATCCAGGCGTCCTCGCGGCGGGACGCGCGCAACATCGTGAACGACGCGGCGTGGGCGCGGGTCGGCATCCGGCTCGTCGCCGACATGGATCCGGCGCTCGCCCGGGACGCGCTCGTGCGCGCGCTCGAGGCGGCGGTGCCGTGGGGCCTCGAGCTCTCCACGCGGAGCGAGGTGGCCGGGCGTGCGTGGAGCACCGACGTCTCGCACCCTGCCTTCGCGGCAGCCCTGCGCGCGCTCGAGCACGGGTTCGGTCGGCCCGCGCTGGCGATCGGCTGCGGCGGATCGATCGGCTTCGTGGAGCCGTTCGCCCGCGCCCTGGGCGGGGTGCCGGCCCTGCTCATCGGGGTCGAGGACCCGGCGTCCAACCCCCACTCCGAGAACGAGAGCTTGCATCTCGGCGATTTTCACAAGGCGATCCGCAGCGCCATCCACCTGTACTCCGAGCTCTCCTCGACCCTCCGCCCCGCGCGCGCCTAAAGCGTTCGAGTAGGCCCGGGATCGGGGCGAGGTTATGATGACGTGTCACGCGCGTGACCGTCCGGGCCGTCGCCCGGCGAGCGCGTGGGAGGGACACGGTTCATGGCGACCCCCAAGAAGCAGACCGCGGCGCGTGGGGCGGAGGCGCTGGCGCTCGAACGCGCGCGCGAGCTGCCCAACTCACGCACCTCGGGGGACGCCGACCTCCTGAAGCGGGCGTTCGCGGACCACCTCCAGTACTCGCAGGGCAAGGACGAGCACTCCGCCACCGCCCTCGACCGGTACTTCGCCGTCGCCTACACGGTGCGGGACCGGATGATGCGCCGCTGGATCACCACCCAGCAGCGCTACTACAGGCAGGACGCGAAGCGGGTCTACTATCTCTCGCTCGAGTTCCTGATGGGCAAGGCGCTCGAGAACAACCTGCTCAACCTCGGGCTGTACGAGAACATGCGGTCGGCCCTCTCCGACCTGGGGCTCGACGTCGCGGACCTGCTCACGCAGGAGCCGGACGCCGGCCTCGGCAACGGCGGCCTGGGTCGCCTCGCCGCCTGCTTCCTCGACTCGCTCGCGACGCTGTCGATCCCTGCGTACGGGCAGGGCATCCGCTACGAGTTCGGCATCTTCGACCAGGAGATCCGGAACGGCTACCAGGTGGAGCGTCCGGAGGAGTGGCTCCGGTTCGGCAGCGCCTGGGAGATCCCGCGCCCGGAGTCGATCGTCCCGGTCTCCTTCTACGGCCGCACCGAGCACGGCACCGACGAGCGCGGCAAGATCAAGGTCCGCTGGGTGGACGCGCGCCACGTGCTGGGCATGCCGTACGACGTGCCCATCGCCGGGTACCGGAACGACACGGTCAACACGCTCCGGCTCTGGCGCGCCCGCGCCTCCCAGGAGCTCGACCTCGCCGACTTCAACGCCGGCGACTACCTCTCCGCGGTCGAGGACAAGGATCTCTCCGAGAGCATCTCCAAGGTGCTCTACCCGAACGACCTCACGGTGATGGGCAAGGAGCTGCGGCTCCAGCAGCAGTACTTCTTCGTCTCCTGCGCCATCCACGACATCGTGAACCGCTACCTCAAGGTCCACGACGGGTTCCGCGAGTTCCCGGACAAGGTCGCGATCCAGATGAACGACACCCACCCGGCCGTGGCGGTGGCCGAGCTCATGCGCGTGCTCGTGGACGAGCACGGGCTGGAGTGGGACGACGCCTGGGAACTCGGGCGCGCGACGTTCGGGTACACGAACCACACGCTCATGCCCGAGGCGCTGGAGCGGTGGTCCGTGGACCTGTTCGGCCGCGTCCTCCCGCGGCACCTCGAGATCATCTACGAGGTGAACAAGCGGTTCCTCGAGGGCGTGCGCGCCGCGCGGAGGGCCGACGAGGGCGCGATCTCCCGCATGAGCATCATCGAGGAGGGCATGCCGAAGCAGGTGCGGATGGCCAACCTCGCCGTCGTGGGCGCGCACTCGGTGAACGGCGTCGCCGCGCTGCACACCGAGCTCCTGAAGAAGGAGCTGTTCCGCGACTTCCACCGCCTCTGGCCGGAGAAGTTCAACAACAAGACGAACGGCGTCACGCTGCGCCGCTGGCTCCTCCAGGCGAACCCCGGCCTGGCGCGCACGCTCGACGCGGCGGTCGGGCCGGGCTGGGTGACCGACGCCACGGAGCTCCGGCGCCTCGAGCCCTACGCGGACGACGCCGCCTTCCGCGAGACCTTCCGGAGGGTGAAGCGGGAGAACAAGGCCAGGCTGGCGGAGATCGTGCGGGCGGAGAACGGCATCTCGCTCGACCTCGACTCGATCTTCGACGTCCAGGTGAAGCGGCTCCACGAGTACAAGCGCCAGCTCCTGAACATCCTGCGCGTGGCCTCCGAGTACCTCCGCATGAAGGAGGACCGGAGCTACGATCCGTACCCCCGGAGCTACCTCTTCGGCGCCAAGGCGGCCCCCGGGTACGCCATGGCCAAGTGGATCATCAAGCTCATCAACGCGGTGGGCGACGTGGTGAACCACGACGTCGACGTGCGCGGCCGGATCACGGTGGCCTTCCTCAAGAACTACCGGGTCTCCCTGGCGGAGCGGATCTTCCCCGCCTCCGAGGTCTCCGAGCAGATCTCCACCGCGGGCAAGGAGGCGTCCGGCACGGGCAACATGAAATTCGCCCTCAACGGCGCGCTGACCGTGGGTACGCTCGACGGCGCGAACGTGGAGATCCGCGAGGAGGTCGGGCCGGAGAACTTCTTCCTCTTCGGCCTCACCGTCGAGGGCGTGAACGCGCTCCGGAAGCGCGGGTACGATCCGTGGGAGTGGTACCGGAACGACCGCCGCCTCAAGCAGGTGATCGACGCCCTCGCGTCCGGCGTCTTCTCGCCCGGGGAGCCGGGGCTCTTCCGCCCCGTGGTCGAGTCGCTCCTCAACGGCGGCGACCCGTACCTCGTGCTCGCCGACTTCGCCGCCTACTGCGCCTGCCAGGACGAGGTCGAGAAGGCGTACCGGGATCCGACCCGCTGGAACCGGATGGCGGTCCTCAACGTCGCCCGGACCGGGAAGTTCTCGTCCGACCGGACGATCCAGCAGTACGCGGACGACATCTGGCGGGTGCAGGCGGTGAAGGCGGAGTAGGGCGAGCGCCCGGGACGGCGCTGGGGAGGACGCACCTCGCCGGGAGCGCGCCGCTGCGCGGCACGGACGATCGGTCAAGGGCTCCGGGGCCGGGCGGCCGTGGTATATGGTGGCCGCCCTGGACGTCGCGTCCCGGGGGAGCCGCTCATGACCGGACTGCCGCTGGTGTTCTTCCGGATCGCCCTCGCGGTCATCTTCCTGGCGGGCCTCGGTTGCCTCGGGTACGCCGGGTACCGCCTGTACGACGAACTCCGGTTCCTCGCGACCTCGGTCCCGGTCGCCGGCACGGTGGTCGCGATCCGGGAGCGGCGGGAGGAGCGGGACAAGTTCGCCACGAACACGGCCCACAAGCAGGGGCGCGTGATGACGAGCGTTCAGGTCCCCGTTGTGAGATATCGCTCACCGGTGGACGACCGGCTCCACCGCACCGTCTCCCCCTTCCGCTACGACGGCGACGAGTTCGAGGTCGGCGCGCGCATCGCGACCCGCGCGTCCTTGCGCGACGCGGAGGACGGGCGCCACTCCGATCTGGCGTCGCGCTTCGGCTGGCGCCTGCTCCTCCTCGTCATCGGCCTCTTCGGGACGGTGCTGTCCGTGGTGGTGTGGAGGGCCGCCGGCGACGCTCCGGGCGGCGGCGGAGGGCTCTCGTTCCTGAAGACCGCCGTCGCGCTCGGGGGCGTCGGCGCCGTCGTCGCCGCCGCCGTCGTGGGCGTCCGCTGGGCCGTGCCGTGGTGCGGGCCGCGCGCGCTGCTCTTCCTGCTCGTCAACGACGACACGCGGGTGGCCGTGATGCGGTCGGAGGCGCCCGGTCCCGGTCAGCTCCTCAGCGCGAGCGAGCGCGGCGTGACGCGGCTCCCCCTCGTCGGCGCCGGCGCCGCCACGCGCGCGGTGCTCTCCGCGATCGAGGACGGCCGGCGCGAGGACCTCGGCCGATACCTGGCCGCGTACCGCGACCCGCAGGTCGGCTTCCCGCTCGAGGTCGAGTGGGTCCGCTACTTCACCGCGGCCGTCCGCAAGGATGACGCGGTCGCGCTCCGGATGCTCGCCGGCGCGGGGCTCGATCCCCGCCGCGACCCGTCCGCCCTGGAGGCGGCAGTGACCGGAGGCCGGACCGCCATGCTCCGGGCGCTGGCGGAGATCGGCGTGGCGCCCGGCGACGCGGAGGCCCGCCGCGAGCTCGTCTCCTTCGCGCTGCTGCAGAACGACGACGACGTCCTCCTCACGCTCGTCGAGCTCGGTTGGGTCGACGGCGCGGCCACGTACGCCGCCCGCGCCTGGGGCGGGCCCGAGGGCGGCACGATCCTCGACGTCGCGCTCGTACGCGCGCTGCCGCGAGCGGCGCACGCGCTGGGGCTGCGCGGTCTCGTGCCCGCGTCGCCGCTCCTCGCGCGGCTCGTGGCGCGGGATCTGGAGGGGATGCGCGCGGTCCTGCCCGAGCAGGAGTGGACGAAGGCCCAGGTGTTCGGCGCGCCCCTCCTCTCCTTCGCGGCCCTCTGCGGCGACGAGGCGCTGGTCCGGCGCCTCCTCATGCGCGGCGCCGATCCTGCTGCCCTCGCGACCATCGATCCCGACGATCCCGGCCTCGCCGCGCTCGACGAGGCGACGCGGCGCGGCCACCTCGGCGTCGTCCGCGTGCTGGCCGCGCTGCCGGGCGCGAAGGC
>JAEYOU010000562.1 GCA_023411405.1 Pseudomonadota bacterium
GCCCGCGCGCCCACGACCGCCATCGCGCTGCCGCCCGCGACGCTCGCGGCGATGGCGCGCGTGTTCGCCCGGGACGCGGCCGCCAAGGTCGCCTTCGACGGCGCGCGCTGGGCGATCGCCGCGGGGCAGACGGATCCCAACCTGCTCCGGTCGTTCGACTGGAACGCCATCCTCGCCGGGCAGGCCGGCGGGATCGAGGACATGGACGTCATCGCGGGGAGCCTGGCGCAGACGTTCCCCGCATAGAGGGAAGCCACATCATGTCGGAACATCGAGCCGTCGCCGTGGTCGGCGTCGGGGCGCTCCTGCCTGACGCCCCGAACGCACCGTCGTTCTGGAAGAACCTCTGCGAGAAGAAGTACTCGATCACCGACGTGCCGGCCGACCGCTGGAGCGCCGCCGCGTACTACGATCCGGACCCGTCGGCCCCCGACAAGACGTACAGCAAGATCGGCGGCTGGGTACGCGGCTACACGTTCGACTGGCGCGGCTTCAAGATCCCGCCCCGCGTGGCCGAGGCGATGGACCCCGGCCAGCAGTGGGCCGTCACCGTCACCGCCGAGGCGCTCGCCGACTACGGCTACCCGCAGCGCCCGCTCGACCTCGACCGGACCGGGGTCGTGCTCGGCGCCGCGATGGGCGGCGAGTACCACGACCTCACCACGCTGCGGATCATGTTCCCCGAGTTCCGCCGCGCGCTCGAGGAGGTCGAGCTCTTCGCCCAGCTCGCGCCCGACGTCCGCAAGGCGCTCCTCGCGCGGTGGGCGGACGCGGTCGGCCGCAGGATGCCCTCGATCACCGAGGACACCATGCCCGGCGAGCTCACCAACATCATCGCCGGCCGGGTGGCAAACGTCCTCAACCTCCGCGGCCCGAGCTTCACCACCGACGCCGCCTGCGCCTCGAGCCTCGCGGCGCTCGACGCGGCCGTGGACCTGCTCGTGGAGGGCCACTGCGACGCGATCGTCACCGGCGGCGTCGACCGGAACATGGGGGCCGGGTCGTTCGTGAAGTTCTGCAAGATCGGCGCGCTCAGCGCGACCGGCAGCCGGCCCTTCGGCGACGGCGCCGACGGCTTCGTCATGGGCGAGGGCGCGGCGGTCTTCCTGCTCAAGCGGCTCGCCGACGCGGAGCGCGACGGCGATCGGATCTACGCCGTCATCCGCGGGTGCGGCGCCTCGAGCGACGGCAAGGGCAAGGGCATCACCGCGCCCAACCCGCTCGGCCAGAAGTACGCCGTCCAGCGCGCCTGGCAGCACGCCGGCCTCGATCCTGCGACGTGCGGCCTCGTCGAGGCCCACGGCACGAGCACCAAGGTCGGCGACGTCGTCGAGGTCCAGAGCCTCGCCGAGTGCTACGCCTCGGCCGGCCGGGGCGCCATCGCCCTCGGCTCCGCCAAGAGCAACATCGGACACCTCAAGGCCGGCGCGGGCGCGGCGGGCCTGCTCAAGGCGGTCTACGCGATCCACCACCGGCAGCTCCCGCCCACGCTCCATGCGGTCCGCCCCAACCCGGGGATCGAGTTCGCGGCGACGCCGTTCACGGTGAACCACGACCTGCGCGAGTGGCCGCGCCCGAACGGCACGCCGCGGCGCGCGGCGGTGTCGGCGTACGGCTTCGGCGGCACCAACTTCCACGTCGTCCTCGAGGAGCACGTGCCCGGCATGCTCGACACCCAGCGGAAGCCGACCCTTCGACAGGCTCAGGGTGAGCGGCCTCCCGACCCTGCGCGCGCGGTGAACACCACGCCCGCCTCCGGCGCGAGCGCCAAGGCACCCCTGCGCGGCATCCTCGCCCTCGGCGCCCCCAGCCTGGCCGAGCTGCGCGGCCGGCTCGACCACGCGCTCGCCCGCGTGAAGGAGGGCGCGGTGCCGCCGGTGGCCGCGCCGGCCCCGGCCGATCTCGCCGCGCAGGAGCGGCTCGTCGTCGACTACGAGGGCGGGCCGGACCTCGTCGAGAAGCTCGAGCGCGCGCGGAAGGCGTTCGAGCAGGCCGCGCCCATGGCCTGGAAGGCGCTGGCGAACCAGGGCGTCTTCCGGGGCGCGGGCGCGCCCGCGGGCAAGGTCGCCTTCCTCTTCCCCGGGCAGGGCAGCCAGTACGTGAACATGGGCCGCGCGCTGTACGACCGGGAGCCGGTCGTCCGCGCGGTCTACGACGAGGCGGACGCGACGCTGGTCCGGATCCTCGGCAAGCCGCTCACGGCCCTCCTCTTCGCGGACCCGGCGGACAAGGCGGCCGTGGCGGCGGCGGAGGAGGGGCTGCGGCAGACCGCGATCACGCAGCCCGCGGTCCTCACCGTGGACAACGCCCTGCGGGCGCTCCTCGCCGCGTACGGCCTCCGGCCCGACTTCGTGATGGGCCACTCGCTCGGCGAGTACGGGGCGCTCGTCGCCGCCGGCGCGATGCCGTTCGCCGACGCGCTCGAGGCGTCGGCGGCGCGCGGCCGCGAGATGACGCGCGTGAGCCTCGACGACACCGGCTGGATGGCCGCGGTGATGGGCCCGCTCGAGGTGATCGAGAAGACGCTGGCCTCGATCGACGGGTACGTGGTCACCGCGAACATCAACAGCGGCAGCCAGGCGGTGATCGGCGGCGAGACGAAGGCGGTGCAGCGCGCGATGGAGGCGCTGGAGCAGCAGGGCCTCGCGTGCGTGCGCCTCCCGGTGAGCCACGCGTTCCACACGCGGATCGTCGCCCCCGCCGCCGAGCCGCTCGGCCAGGTGCTGGACCGGCTGCGCATCGAGTCCCCCGCGCTCCCCGTCGTCGCGAACGTGACCGGCGGGGTCTACCCGACGGCGCCCCGGGAGATCCGCGACATGCTGGTGAAGCAGGTCCACTCGCCGGTGCAGTGGATCGAGGGCCTGGAGACCCTCTGGCGCGAGGGCGTCCGGACCTTCGTCGAGGTCGGCCCGAAGAAGGCGCTCAAGGGGTTCACGGACGACGTGCTCGGCGGCCGCGACGGGCTCGTCTCCCTCTTCACCAACCACCCCAAGACCGGCGAGCTCGCCTCGTTCAACCAGGCGCTGTGCGGGCTGTACGCGGCGGGGTACGGCGCGCCGGCGCAGGCCGCGGCGATCGTCGCGCAACCACCTCGCGCTCCGGAGGAGGGGATCATGTCCAACCAGCCCATCGCAGAGCTCGCGCAGGCGCTCGCCCGGGCCTTCTCCGGGATCTCCGGCGCGCCCGCGGCGCAGAGCGCGGACGGCGTCCTCGATCGCAACCGCCCGCCGGCGGGCTCGATCGTCGTCACCGGCTGCGGCCTCGGCTTGCCCGGGCCCGAGAAGCCCGTGATGGATCCGCAGAACGTGGAGCGCATCCTGCGCGGGGAGCAGCTCATCGACCTCATCCCGGCGCGGTTCCGCGAGGCGATGGCCCGCAAGCACGTGACGCGGGTCGTGAAGACGGCGCAGGGCGACGGGAGCTTCGAGACGATCGACGACGCGGCGGACGTGATCAAGCTCGCCGGGCGGCCGGGGGCGTTCGACCTCGCGGCCGAGTACGGCGTCCCGCCGAAGCTCGTCGAGGCGCTGGACACGACCACGCAGCTCGCCCTCGCCGCGGGCATCGACGCGCTCCGCGAGGCGGGCATCCCGCTCGTCCAGTCGTGGCGGCGCACGTCCAGGGGCACGCTCCTGCCCGACCGCTGGATGCTCCCGGAGTCGCTGCGCGACGACACCGGCGTCGTCTTCGCCTCGGCCTTCCCCGGCCTCGACCGGTTCGCCGAGGAGCTCCGCCGGTACTACACGTACGAGGGCCGCCGCGCCCGGCGCGCGACGCTCGAGGAGCTGCGGGCCCGCACGGCCGACCCGGCCGCGCTCGCCGAGATCGGCCGGCAGCTCGCGGCGGTGGAGGACGAGCTCCGGCGCGAGCCGTACACGTTCGACCGGCGCTTCCTGCTCCGGGTCCTGCCGATGGGCCACAGCCAGTTCGCCGAGTACGTCGGGGCGCGCGGGCCGAACGCGGTCGCGAACGCCGCCTGCGCCAGCACCGCCCAGGCGGTGGCGCTGGCGGAGGACTGGATCCGCGCCGGCCGCTGCCGCCGCGTGATCGTCGTCGCCGCCGACGACGTCACGAGCGACAACCTGATGGAGTGGATGGGCGCGGGCTTCCTCGCCACCGGCGCCGCCGCGACCGACGACAAGGTCGAGGACGCGGCCATCCCGTTCGACCGGCGCCGGCACGGCATGATCGTCGGCATGGGCGCGGCCGCCCTGGTGGTCGAGAGCCAGGACGCGGCCGAGGAGCGCGGAGTGCGCGGCATCGTCGAGCTGCTCTCGACCGAGACGCGCAACAGCGCCTTCCACGCGACGCGGCTCGACGTGGACCACGTCGCCGACGTGGTGGAGAGCCTCGTCCGCTCGGCCGAGCTGCGGTTCGGCGTCGACCGGCGCGCGATGGCGCCGGAGACGGTGTTCGTCTCGCACGAGACGCACACGCCCGCCCGCGGCGGGAGCGCCTCGGCCGAGGTCGCGGCGCTCCGGAGGGTGTTCGGCGGCGCGGCGAACGAGATCGTCATCGCCAACACGAAGGGGCTCACCGGCCACGCCATGGGCGTGGGCGTCGAGGACGTCATCGCGGTGAAGATCCTCGAGCACGGGATCGTCCCGCCCGTGCCCAACCTCAAGGAGGAGGACCCCGAGCTCGGGCCGCTCAACCTCAGCCGCGGCGGCCGGTACCCCGTGAACTACGCGATCCACCTCGCGGCGGGGTTCGGCTCGCAGATCGCGCTCACCCTCACGCGCCGCGTCCCGGGCGGCCCGGACCGGATCGACCGGCCCGACGTCTACCGGCGCTGGCTCGACGGCGTGAGCGGGATCGACCGCGCCGAGACCGAGGTCGTGCAGCGGACGTTGCGCGTGGCCTCGAACGGCGCGCCTGCGCGCGCGCCGCTGCCGGCCACATGGCAGTGGGGCACGGGGCCGACGAGGCGCGCGCCCGCGCCCGGGCGAGCGGCGGTGTCCGCGTACCC
>JAEYOU010000029.1 GCA_023411405.1 Pseudomonadota bacterium
GGGTCAGCCCGCCCTCGTGACGGTTCCGATGAACGGGCTCGAGGCGCCTCGCTCGTCACTGCCTCCGCTCCGCTCGCGACCCGTCGCATGGACACCGCCGGGTCACCGTGATCTCCTGCCGCCGCGAGAAGACCTACCGGCCGTACTCCCCTGGGCAGAGCTACTTCGTTGGAGTGGACCCGGTTCGTCGGGGGCCCCCGGCGCGCGCTCACGATGCTTCTGGGAGCTTCGACAAACGGCAACGGGAGCCGCGGCGCCGCAAGAACGGAATGACCGCGAGCGGCAGCCCCACGACCGCACGGGACCTCAGTGTCAGGGACTCCCGTACTGCCTCTCGTAGTACTTCAGGTACTCCCCCGACACCACACGCTCCCACCAGTCCCGGTGCTGGACGTACCACTCGACCGTCGCCCGGAGCCCCTCCTCGAACGCGAGGCGCGGCGCCCACCCGAACTCCCGCTTCGCCTTGCTCGCATCGATGGCGTAGCGACGATCGTGGCCGGGCCGGTCCTTCACGTACTCGATGAGCGACTCCGGCTTGCCGAGGATCCCCAGGATCTGCTTCACGATCACGATGTTCGTCCGCTCGCTGGAGCCACCGAAGTTGTAGACCTGCCCGGGCGCTCCCTTCTCCAGCGCGACGATCAAGCCGCGGCAGTGGTCCTCCACGTGGATCCAGTCGCGGACGTTGAGGCCGTCCCCGTAGACCGGGAGGCGGCGATCACGGAGGGCGTTCGCGATCATGAGCGGGATCAGCTTCTCCGGGAACTGGTACGGACCGTAGTTGTTGGAGCAGCGCGTGACGATCACCGGCGCGTGGAACGTGTGCGCGTACGCGAGGGCCAGGAGATCGCTGCCCGCCTTCGAGGCCGAGTACGGGGACGAGGGGTCGAGGGGGGTCGTCTCGGTGAAGAAGCCGGTCGGACCGAGCGACCCGTAGACCTCGTCGGTCGAGACGTGCAGGAACCGTTCGACCCCGAGCTCCCGCGCGGCCTCGAGGAGCACCTGCGTGCCACGCACGTTGGTGTCGATGAAGACGGAGGGTGCGAGGATCGAGCGATCGACGTGGCTCTCCGCCGCGAGGTGCATGACCGCGTTGATCCGCTCGGTGCGGATGATCTCTGCGACCAGCTCGCCGTTGCAGATGTCCCCGCGGACGAACCGGTAGCGTGGAGCGTTCGCGAGCGAGGCCAGGTTCTCCGGGTTCCCCGCGTACGTGAGTTTGTCCAGGTTGACGATGCGCCAGTCCAGTCTCTCCTCGAGGAGGAGCCGCACGAGGTTGGACCCGATGAATCCGCAGCCGCCGGTGATGAGGACGTTCATGGTCGTTGGAGGCTCCCTTGGCGGGACGCGCCCGGAGGAGCGTCTGGATGCCTACGCCGAAGCGGAGGCCGCCGCAACCCCAGGCCTGGCTCTGCTGCCAGCCAGTGTTCTGGATGGACGCCGATGTCCTCGCCCAGACGCTGGACGAGGTGGGTTCGAGCGGCTCCGCGTTCCCTTCGGAGCCGGACCCGTTCGCCTCGAGCAACGCGCCGGAGCAGCGCGAGCCCCCTCAGTTCCCGGCCGAGCTCTCGCCTCGCCCCGGTACGGCGCCCGACCGGCGACAGCGTCCAGACCCTGCTCGCACGCGTCGACGGCGTGGGCCCGCTCGCCGATCTCGAGCGGGCCTACGCGATCCGCGGCGGCACGTCGATTCCTGTGAACCTGTTCGCCCTATGACGGCTCGGGCGATCTGGCTTATCGGAGACAAGGGCATGCTCGGCACCGAGCTGTCCGACGTCCTCCGTTCCCGGGGGATCCCGTTCGTGGGCAGCGACCGCGAGGTCGACCTCCGCGATCTCGAGGCGCTCCGCGGCTTCGCCCGCGAGCGGGCGGCCGAGGGCGCGGGCTTCGACTGGATCCTGAACTGCTCCGCCTACACCGCGGTGGACAGGGCGGAGGAGGAAGAGGCCGTCGCGCGGGAGATCAACGCGGTCGGGGCGGGGAACATCGCGGCGGTCGCGCAGGAGATCTGTGCCAAGCTCGTCCACGTCTCGACCGACTATGTGTTCCGTGGGGACGGAGACCGGCCCTACCTGGAATCCGACCCCATGGACCCGGCGGGCGCGTACGGGCGAACGAAGCCCGAGGGCGAGCGACAGGTCGCGGCGGCCTGCCCGCGGCACTTGATCGTACGCACCGCGTGGCTCTACGGGCGGCACGGGCCCAACTTCGTCTACACGATGCTCCGGCTCATGCGCGCCCGGGACGCCGTGTCGGTCGTCGCCGACCAGCAGGGCACCCCGACCTGGGGCGAGCCTGCGGGCGTTCCTCTCCGGCGTCGCCGGATGGCCGGAGCTCGAGACCAGGATCGGTCCGCGCTAGAGCTCGAACTGCGCCGCTGCCGCGAGGCGCTTTCCGGCTGCGTCCTTCCCGGAGACGACGGGCGTGATGCCCTCGAGCGGCCACGCGATCCCGATCTCCGGATCGTCCCAGCGGATGCAATGCTCGCTCTCGGGGTGCCAGTAGGCGGTCGCCTTGTAGAGGAAGTCCGCCCGCTCCGAGAGCACCGCGAAGCCGTGGGCGAAGCCTTCCGGAATCCACAGCAGCCGCTTGTTCTCGGCCGAGAGCCGCTCGCCGACCCAGCGCCCGAAGGTCTTCGACCCGCGGCGGAGATCGACGGCGACGTCGAACACCTCGCCTTGAACGACCCGCACCAGCTTCCCCTGTGGATGCGGGAGCTGGTAGTGCAGCCCTCGGAGCACGCCCCGCGTCGAGGAGCTGTGGTTGTCCTGGACGAACTCGAGGCTCCGCCCGAGGGCGGCCTCGAACGCCTTCCGGTTGAAGCTCTCGAGGAAGAAGCCGCGCGCGTCGCCGAACACGCGGGGCTCGAACAGGACGACCTCGGGGATCTCCAACGGGCGCACGTTCATCAGAACACCCGCGTCTCGAGGAGGCCGCGGACGTACTGCCCGTAGCTCGACTTCCCGAGCGCCGCCGCGCAGCGCTGGAGGCCCTGGTCGTCGATCCACCCCTGCCGCCAGGCGATCTCCTCCGGGCAGGCGACCTTGAGCCCCTGCCGCTTCTCGATCGTCGAGATGAAGTGGCCCGCCTCGAGCAGCGACTCGTGCGTTCCCGTGTCGAGCCAGGCGTACCCGCGGCCCATGATCTCGACGGAGAGCTTCTGGCGCTCGAGATAGAGCCGGTTCAGGTCCGTGATCTCCAGCTCTCCGCGCGCGGAGGGTCGCACCTGCTGCGCGAGCTCGACCACCTGCTGGTCGTAGAAGTAGAGCCCGGTGACGGCGTAGCGGGACTTCGGGACCTTCGGCTTCTCCTCGAGGCTGAGCACGCGCCGCCCGGAGTCGAACTCGACCACGCCGTAGCGCTCGGGGGCGTTCACGGCGTAGGCGAAGACGGTCGCCCCTTCCGCACGCTCGTTGGCGGACCGGAGGAGCCGCTGGAACTCGTGCCCGTAGAAGATGTTGTCGCCGAGCACCAGCGCCGAGGGAGAACCGCGGACGAAGTCCGCCCCGATGAGGAACGCCTGCGCGAGGCCGTCCGGGCTGGGCTGCACGCTGTACTCGAGATGCATTCCCCAGGCGCTCCCGTCCCCGAGCAGCTCCGCGAACGCCGGCGTGTCCCGGGGCGTGGAGATCACGAGGACCTCCCGGATCCCCGCGAGCATGAGCGCGCTCAGCGGGTAGTAGACCATCGGCTTGTCGTAGACCGGCAGGAGCTGCTTGGAGACGGACAGGGTCGCGGGGTGCAGTCGCGTCCCGGCTCCGCCCGCGAGGATGATGCCCTTGCGCTTGGTGTGCATGCGCCGAGCATCCTCCCATGGGTACCCCGGGCGAAAAAGCGCTCGCACCCACGTCAGCCCACACGCGTTCGCGACACCTCGACGATCGTGTACTCCCGCGTCCCGTCCGGCCGCTCCACCTCGACCGTCTCGCCGGCGCTCCGCCCCAGGAGCGCCTGCCCGAGTGGCGCCAGGGCGCTGACGGCGCCGCTCCGGGCGTCGGCCTCGTCCGGCCCCACGATCCGCCACGTCCGCCGGCGGCCGTCCTCGTCCTCGAGGACCACCCAGGTCCCGAACCCCACCTCTCCCTCGGGCACGCCCTCGGGGCCGAGCACGGTGAGGATCGCGAGCAGCCGCTCGAGGTACACGGCGCGCTTCGCCCGCTCGTCCCCGGGGACGGCCGGCGCCGCCCCGGGCGCTGCGAGCCGGGCGAGCTCGGCCCGCAGCGCTGCATGCCCCTCGGGTGTCACGTACCGGACCTCACCGGGGCGCAGGCGGGGGAGCTCTCGCGCTGGGGCGATGGGCTCGGGCGTCTCCTCGCTCGTGAAGGCCTTGGACATGAAGAGATCCTAGCCCCGGTCGAGCGCGGCGGGGGGCGCGCGTCCGGGGCTAGGCACGCGGGTATGACCCCGATCGAGAAAGAGATCCTCGCCGCGAACGACCTGTACGCGAACGGCTTCGGGCCGAAGGGCCAGCTCGCGATGCCCCCGGCCCGCCGGTTCGCGATCCTCACCTGCATGGACGCGCGCCTCGACCCGGCCGCGTTCGCGGGGCTGCGCGAGGGAGACGCGCACGTCGTCCGGAACGCCGGCGGGCGGGCCAGCGACGACGCGATCCGCTCGCTCGTCATCTCGCACAAGCTCCTCGGCACCGACGAGTGGTTCGTCGTCCACCACACGAACTGCGGGATGGAGACCTTCACCGACGAGACGATGCGCGCGCTCTGCGCGAAGAGCCTCGCCACCGCGCAGCTCGGCCCCGACGGCTGGCGCGACGTGGGCGCCGGGCCGGGCTCGAACGAAGCCGAGTTCGTGGACTGGCTGACGATCCGCGATCAAGCCGAGTCGGTCACCGCCGACGTCCGCCGGCTGCGCTTCCACCCGCTCGTGCCCGGCGACGTGACGATCCACGGCTACCTCTACGACGTGCGCACCGGCCGGCTCACCGAGGTCGACGCCGCCGCGCGCGTGGGCCGCGCGGACGTCGCCGAGGCCGAGGAGGCGCTGGGCGTGGGGGGCCCGGCGGAGCCGCCGCAGCCGTCGGCATAGGTGCGATCGCTCGCCCTTCGACAGGCTCAGGGCGAGCGGCATTCGAACACCCGCTCGTGGTGAGCCTGTCGAACCACGAGCGGGAGAGGTCCGCGATCGCTCGCCCTTCGACAGCTCAGGGCGAGCGGCATTCGAGTCACCGCTTCAGCTTGGCGAGCGTGCTCGGACGCTCCTGCGCGTCCGGCCCCTTGGCGGCGGCGCGCGGCGGGAGCTCGGCGAGGAGCTCGTTCACCACCATGACCTCGAACGGCTTGATGAGCACCGGCCGCGGCGGCCGGCGCAGGAACGCGCGCGCCTCGCCGGTGACGGCGCCTCCGGTCATGAACGCCACCCGCTGCATGAGCGCGGGCTTGCGCAGCAGGAGCTCGGCCCAGAACCGCTCGCCTCCGCCGTCGGGCATCATCACGTCGCAGACGACGAGATCGAAGTCGTCCTCCTCGATCGCGGCCAGCGCCTCCCGCACGCCCGCGGCGATCCGGACCTGGTGCTGCCGGCCGAGGAGCCGCGCCATCGAGCGGAGCACGTCCGGATCGTCGTCGATGACGAGGAGCGACGCCCGCGCCGCGGGCGACGGCGCCGGCGTGGTGGCCGGCGCGGCGGCCCGGGGCTCCGCCCGCGCCAGCTCGACGATCGCCTGCGTGCCGCGCCCGACCGCGCTCTCGAACCGGAGCCTCCCCTGCATCGCCTCGAGGAGGGTCCGGGCGACGGCGAGGCCGAGCCCGGTCCCCTGCCCCGGCGCCTTCGCGGCGTGGAAGGGCTCGAAGACGTGGCGGAGCTCCTCCTCCGACATCCCTACGCCGTCGTCCTGCACCACGAGCTGGACCCGCTCGCAGAGCGCCGCCGCCCGCACCGTGACCGACCCGGAGCGGACCGCCGGGATGGCCTGGACCGCGTTCACGAGCAGGTTGGAGAGCGCCTGGACGAGCGGCTCGGGGTGGGCGAGCACCCAGAGCCCGTCGGACACCTCGACCGAGATCGTGGCCCGCCCCTCGGCGCGGGCGCGCGCGGGGGCGAGCGCGAGCCGGAGCGCGTCCGCGACCCGGATCACCTCGAGCGTCTTGCAGCCGGCGTCGTTCCCGCCTGCGAGGAGGAGCTGGCGCGCGAGCGCCTCGATCCGGGCGACGCTGGTGCGCGCCTCGGCGACGGCCTGCCGGACCTCCGGGCGCGGGTCGGCGGCGCAGGCGCCGGCGAGGAACCCGAGCCGCGACGCGACCGCCGTCGCGGGCTCCTTCACCTCGTGCGCGACGCCGGCCGAGAACTGCCCCACCGCTGCGAGCCGCTCCGCGCGCGCGAGCGCCGCCTGGCTGTCCTCGAGCTGCCGCGACCGGTCGGCCACCGCCGACTCGAGGCTCGTGCGGAGGCGGTGGTACTGCATCCCCTGCTCCGAGAGGCGCCGGAGGGTGATCACCCCGAACACCACCATCATCGCGAACGTGCCGACGCCCAGGAGGTAGGGCGTCGGCAGCGGCAGCCCGGTCTCCACCGCGGCGTCGTGGAGGATGACGACGGCGAAGAGCCCGAGGGCGGCGAGGTGCGCGAGGGGATAGGGCGCGCCGCTCCGGCCCCAGACCGCCGTGCGGTACAGCCCCCAGATCCCGTAGGCGCCGATGGCCACCCAGATGACCAGGCCGGCCGGGGTCAGGATCGGATCGTTGTAGACCACGCCGAGCCAGGGCAGCGGGTGCGCGCGGGTGCCCTCGCCGTAGACGAGGCCCGGCACCAGCGCCAGCAGCCCGAGCACGGCGAGCGGCCACGCCCACCGGATCGGCCGCTCCGGGCGCTTCGCCCAGCCCGGCAGGTACGCGATCCACGCCAGGATGTGGAGCGCGATCCCCAGCACCTGGAGCCGGTTCGACCACACGTGCACGGCGGGCGGGAGCGGGAGGGTGTCGCTGATGTCGGCCGCCGACATGAGGGCGGCCGTGAGGGCCACCCACCTCAGCGGGCGCAGGTCCTCCCACTCCGGGACGCGGCCGAGCGGCGCCACGGAAAGCGCCGCGAAGAGGCTGGTCAGGGCACCGAACAGCGCCCATGCGGAGACGGGGTTGAGCATGTCCACCAGACGGAGGACATGCGTATCACGCTCGGTGGGGCTCCCGCCGTGCCGTGACCAAGGGAGGCGATCGTACGGGGGCTGCGCCCCCGCCCCAGGAGCGGAGCTCCTGGGGCCCCACCCCGGAGACCGGGGTGCGCGATGTGCGGCGAAGGCTTTGCGGTGGGTCCGGGTCTCACACCTCGGGCAGCGCGGAGGGCGGCGCCCGCCCGTTCAGGACGTCGAGCACGACCGGCAGGTCCTCGGGACGGAGCGCGCGGGCCAGGCGGACGACGTTCCGGAGCGGGAGCTCCCGCAGCATCGCCTCCATCATCACCGCCTCGGCCGTGCCGGGGGCGTACTTCCCCAGCGTCTCGAAGTACTTGCGCGCGAGCCGCTGCGCCCAGGGGCCCGCCACGGGGTGCTCGAGGAGCTCGCCCACCGAGGTGTTCTGATCCCAGGTACGCGCCGCCGGCCGCCCCTCGACGTGGACCAGGCCCGAGAGCCGCAGATCGCGGCTCGAGGCGCCCACGAGGATGGTGAACGACCCCGTCTCCACGCGCCAGTCGCGGGCGGCCACGTCCCAGAACGCGAACGCCCGCCGACCGAGCGCGAACCGGACGGTCACCTCCTCGCCGGGCGCGAGGGCCACCTTCTCGAACCCCTTGAGCTCCTTCTCCGGCCGGACCACGCTCGCCGCGTCGTCCCGGACGTAGAGCTGCACGACCTCCTGGCCGGCGACGCGCCCCGTGTTCTTCACCGTGAGCGAGACCGTCAGCGTCTCGTCCTCGGTCATCCGCGCGCGGTCGAACCGGAGGTCCGCGTACGAGAAGCTCGTGTACGAGAGCCCGTGGCCGAACGGGAACAGGGGCTCGGGACCGCCAGCGTCGTGGTGCCGGTACCCGACGAAGAGGCCCTCGCCGTAGACCACCCGGCGCTCGTCGCCGGGGAAGTTGCGATGCGGGGCGGTGTCCTCGATCCGCCGGGGGAAGGTCTCCGGGAGCTTGCCCGAGGGGTTGACCTCGCCGAAGAGGACGTCCACCGCCGCCGCCCCGCCGGCCTGGCCGCCGAGGTAGCCCTCGAGGACGGCGCGCGCCGTCCCGAGCCAGGGCATCTCGACGGGCGAGCCGTTCGAGAGGACGACGACGAGCCGCGGCTGGACCTCCGCGACGGCCTCGACCAGCGCGACGTGGCTCTCGGGGATGCGGAGGTGGCTGCGGTCGAACCCCTCCGACTCGAACACGTCGGTGAGGCCGATGAACACCACCGCGGCGTCGGAGCCGGCGGCGGCCGCGCGGGCCTCGGCGAGGAGCGCCGGGACGGGCTCCGCGCGCGCGAGGTCGTAGCCCGGCGCGTAGACCACCTCGCCCCGACCGGCGAGGAGCTGGACGGCCGCCTCGTGCGCCGTGTCGAGCCGCGTCGGGCGCACGTGCGAGCTGCCCCCGCCCTGGTAGCGCGGCTGGCGCGCGAACGCGCCGAGGAAGGCGACCTTCCCCGCGTGCGGCAGCGGGAGCACGCCGCCGTCGTTCTTGAGCAGCAC
>JAEYOU010000052.1 GCA_023411405.1 Pseudomonadota bacterium
GCCGAGCGCGCGCTGGCCGCGCGCGGTTGCCCCAAGGTGAACCTCCAGGTCCTCGGCGGGAACGAGGCGGCGATGGAGTTCTGGCGGAGGCTCGGGTACACGCAGGACGCGGTGGTCCCGTTCGGAAAGCCGCTCGCCCCCCCGTGACCGGAGGCCGACCTTCGGCCGCGCGTCGCGCCTGCGGGTCGGGCGCTCACCGGCACACGGGCAGCTGGACCGCCCCGACCCCGACGCCGTTCGCGGCGACGTCGACCGTGTCGTCCACGACGTGCCCGAAGACGTCGGTGACACGCAGGGTGTAAGGCGGCTCGACCGTCTCGCCGCCCGAGGTCCACTCCCAGGCATTGAACGTCGAGCGCGCGAGCGGGACGAACGCGCCGGCCACCCGCAGCTGCACCGCGGCGAGCGGATGGCGGTGATCGAGCGCGAAGAGCTGGACGAAGTACGGGTTCGTCCCCTCGGACGACGCCCAGCGGAGGTTCCCCGTCACCGGGCACGGCACGGCGCGCGCCTCGATCTCGATCCGCCCCTCCTCCGCGCCGGTGACCGCCTCGAAGGTCTCGGCGTCGAGGTCGAAGTCCACGCCGCCCCCGCACCCGACGCAGTCCTCGACCACGAGCGCGACGCGGGTCCCTGCGGCCCCGGTGAGCTCGAGGCACGCGCCGCAGGAGGCGAGACCGCCGGCGAAGACCTCCGGCCGCACCGCGATCTGTCCGATCCCTCCCGGCATCGCGAGCTCCGGGTAGCACCGGGCGGCCGCGAGCCGCGCGCCGAAGGTCGCGGCGGAGCCGGTGACCGGGGCGGCGTCGTAGCAGAGCGGATCGCCGCCTCCGCCCCCGCCGCCTCCTCCGCAGGCGAGGACGGGGAGCACGGCAGCAAGCTGGACGATCGGCGGTAGGGAGAGCGAGCGCATCCTCCTCCCCCTTACGTGGCCTGGTGCGCCCTGCCGCGCCCGGTGGGGGCGTCGGGGCGTCACCTCTTCGGATGTCCCCTTCGGCAGGGACGACCGGGATCGAGCGGCCGGGTACGCGCAGGACGCGGCGGTCCCGGTCGGCACGCCGCTCCCGGTCACCGGACCGGATCGCCGTCCTTCGGCGGCCGCGCGTCGCGGGCCGAGTAGACGTACCACCAGAGGAAGCCCGCGATCAGGCTGATGACGGCGTAGTCGACCTGCACGGCGAGGACCTGGAGGACCGCGAGGACGCCGGCCGGCGTCATCGTCGGTCCGAAGGCGCTCCTCCAGAACCGCCGGAGGATCCAGGCGAGCGCGCCGACGATCGCGACCGCGGCCACGAAGGCACCGGCCAGGACGACGATGTTCGTGGGCGCAGGTTCCATGGGGGGCTCGGGACCGGCGCATTCTAGCGCGGCGCCGGCGCTACCACGCGAGGAACAGCGCCGTCACCGCGAGCGTCGCGAGCGTGACCGGCACGCCCACCCGCGCGTGGGTCCGCCAGCCGATCCGGATCCCGCGCGCGGCCGCCGCGTCCACGACGATGATGTTGGCCACGCTCCCGACGACGAGCAGGTTCCCGGCGAGCGTGGAGACGAGCGCGAGGAGTGGCCCGGCCTCGGGGTGCCGCGCCCACGGGAGCAGCAGCATCACCGCCGGGACGTTCGAGACCACGTTGGAGAGGCCGAACACCGCGAGGAAGAGCGGGACGGGGCGCGCGATGTCGAACCCGGCCGCCGCGAGGTCGGCCACGAAGCGGGCGGGGATCCCGGTGGCCTCGAACGCGTGGTTCACGACGAACAGGCCGAAGAAGAGCACGAGCAGCTCCCAGTCCACGAGGCCGAGCTTCTCCTGCGAGTGCATCCTCCGGCTGAGGAGCAGGAGGCCCGCCGCGGTGAGCGCCGCCACCTCGTGCGGCCAGCGGCCGTCGAGGAACACGAAGAGCAGGACGAGCGTGAGCGCGAGCCCCTTCGCCGTCTGCCAGGGGTTCACCCGCGGGTGATCGACCCGCGCGACGCTCGCGCCCCCGGTGGCGCGCCAGCTCCTCCGCGCTTGCCAGACGATCACGCCCCATGCCACGGCGAGGCTCGCGAGCACGGGGCCGATCGCCTGGAGGAAGTACCCGGAGAACGAGAGCTTCAGCGCGCTCCCGATGAGCATGTTCTGCGGGTTGCCGATCAGCGTCGCCGCGGAGCCGATGTTGGACGCGCACGCGAGGCCGAGCAGGAACGGCACGGGCGCGAGCCCGCGCCGCGCGGCCGCGTCCGCGAGGATGGGCGCCATCGCCAGGCAGATGACGTCGTTGCTGAAGACGGCCGAGAGCGCGCCCGCGGCGGCCATGAGCGCCGCGAGCAGCGCCGCCGGGCCGAGGGGGAGCGCCGCGAGCCAGCGGGTGACCCAGCCGTAGAACCCGCTCACCTGGAGGTGGGCGGAGACGACCATGAACGAGAAGAGGAGGACCATCGTCGGCAGGTGGACGGATCCCGCGGCGGCCTCGGGGGTCACGACCTCGAAGGCCACGAGGGCGATCGCGCCCAGCAGGGCGATGCCGGTCCGGTCGAGCTGCAGGAACGGGAGCCCGCCGCCCACCATGCCTGCGTAGACGACGGCGAAGACGACGACGGGGACGAGGGTCATGGAGCGGGCGGAGGATAGCAGCGCGCGCCCTCCTCGGGGGCCGACCCGGCGCCGACGGGTTGAAGCGCCGCAGGGTCTCCGTTATAGCGGACAGGTCCGGAGATCCTACATGAGCGCACGATCCGTCCGCACCGCCGACCCGTACCGCGACCTCGCCGTCATCGACTCCCGCGCGCCCCGGTTCAACCAGGGCGTCGTCGGCGTCCTGTCGCTCGCCGGCGTCCTCACCGGCTGGTGGTGGCTCTTCGGCGTGGTGGCCGCGCAGCTCGCGCTCGGGCTCTGGCGCGGCCGGCGCTGGTGCCTGCCCTGCGTCGCCTACTTCGAGCTCGTGCAGCCCCGCGTCGGCGAGGGGCCGCTCGAGGACAGCCGCCCGCCCCGGTTCGCGAACCAGGTCGGCGCGACCGTCACCGGCGCGGCCACGATCGCGGGCGCGCTCGGCGCGCCGCTCCTCGCCGCGGTCCTCGGCGGGATCGTCGCGGCCCTCGCGCTCCTCTCGGCCGGGACCGGCTTCTGCACCGGCTGCGCGATCTACCGGCTCGGCGCCCGCCTCCGCGGCCTCCGGCCCGGCGTCGTAGAGCGGCTCGACCTCGCCGAGCTCGGCGTCCCCGCCGGCCGCGGCGCGGTCGTGCAGTTCACGCACCCGCTCTGCTCCGACTGCCACGAGGTGGAGCGCAGGTTCCGGAGCGCCGGCGAGACCCCGGTGCTCGTGGACGTGTCGCGCCGCCCCGACCTCGCGCGCCGGTACCGCGTGCACTCGGTGCCGTTCGCGGTCCGGGTGGACGCGCACGGAGCGGTGCAGGAGCGGCTCGCGGGGTGACGTCGCTGGAACCGGCGGGCGCGCGGGCGTAGATCGGGGGCGGAGGAGCGATGCCGAGCCCGACCCGTACCGCCACGTCGTCCTGTTCCGCTGGAAGCCGACGGTCGGCGCTGCCGAGCTCCGCCGAATCGAGGAGGCCTTCGCCGCGCTCGCCCGCGCGCGTGGTCGACTTCGCGGCGAACGTGGTGCGGTGAGGGGGCGACGCGATCGGTCACCGCCCCGAGCCCCGTCAGTGGGTCAGCGTCCACGTGATGGCGAGCACGCGGTCGCACCGGGCGAGCACGGGCGCGATCGCCTCCGGAGCGACGTAGCCGAAGGCTTCCGCGACGCGGAGCGCCGCCACGACCTCGTCGGCGCTGCCCGCGGCGACGCGCCAGAGGTGAAGCCGATCGCGCCCCTGCCGGCGGCGGCCTTCCTGGAGGTTCAGGGCGACCGAGGCCGCCGCGCGCCGGAGCTGCCGGGCGAGATCGGGATCGTGCTGCGAGATCGTGGCGAGCGGGCGGACGAGGTCGCGGATGGCGGCGAGGGCGAGATCGAAGGCTTCGAAGGACATGATGGGGCGTCTCCTTTCGGCTGGGGTTCGCCCTCCCCCGGCGCAGGTCCCGTGACAGCCCAGACAGGAAAGGGCGCGCCCGCTCGTGGGCTGGCGCGGGACGTGCGCCGTTCCAGGCAACCCCAGCCGAAAGGAGGCGCCGGCACGCGAAGCGTCGCCGTCAGCCGTCAGCCGTCGCCGTCAGCCGTTGCCGTCGCCGTCGCCGTTGCCGTCGCCGTCGCCGTCGCCGTCGCCGTCGCCGTCAGCCGTCGCCGTCAGCCGTCAGCCGTTGCCGTTGCCGTCGCCGTTGCCGTCGCCGTCGCCGTCGCCGTCGCCGACACCGTCCGCCCTTCGACTCCGCAGCCGCTTCGCGGCTGCTACGCTCAGGGCGAACGGACCTTGTGTGAGTCCCCGACTCGAGGTGGCCCCGCTCGCCCTTCGACAGGCTCAGGGCGAGCGGACAAGGGTGCGGTTCCGCTTCGGCAGCGGCCTCGGCAGCGGCCTCGGCAGCGGCAGCGGCAGCGGCAGCGGCATCGGGTGTCGGCTGCGGCGCACGTTCCGCGCCAGCCCACGGTCATCGCGTCGGGCGCGCTCGGGCTGTCACGGAACCTGCGCCGTCTTCCGCGGAACCTGCGCCGTCTTCCGGGGAACCTGCGCCGTTCCACGGAACGTGCGCCGGATCTCGCGCTACATCTCCACCAGCCCCGAGTCCGCGAACCGCCGCAGCGCCTTCAGCACGTCGAGCTCCCGCAGCGGGGCGACGCGCGTGAGGTCGCGCACGTTCCTGCGGCCGTCGCAGCGGGACAGGAGGAACCGGTCGACCGTGGGCAGGCGCAGCTTCCCGAGCTCGCCCGCGGAGAGCTTCACGCGCGGGCGGCGCGCCGAGGCGAGCAGCTCGGCCCGGAGCTGATCGGCGAGCGCGCGCTCGGCGTCGCCGAGCAGCGCCCGCGCGCTCTCGAGCTCGGGGGCGAGCTCCAC
>JAEYOU010000081.1 GCA_023411405.1 Pseudomonadota bacterium
GCGCTGTTCTTGGCATGGTGGTATACCTCCTCGCGACAGCCGATTCCATGACAGGACTTGCCTCGTTCGTAGCAGCCGGCGCGATTTTATCGCTGACCTCTCTTAGACCTGCTGCGCGAAGCCGCTAAGTGTTGCCTATTCTCGTGTTGGCAGCCCTCGGCACTACCGGATTCGCCGTTTTCTGGGATTCCGACGGTTGGCTGACCAGTGCCGTAGGGAGGGATCCGACGTTGACCGGCAGGACCAATATCTGGAAAGCCGTCCTCGCGTCGCATGGGGATCCGTTGCTCGGAACGGGGTACGAGAGCTTCTGGACTGGGCCCCGCTTATACCGGATATGGGACAGTACGATGCCCGGTCTCAACCAGGCTCACAACGGCTATCTCGAGGTCTATCTTAACCTCGGCATTATCGGAGTTCTGTTGCTGGGCTGCATCTTGCACTCCGGATACCGAAACGTCCGCGCTGGCCTGCGTTCCGGCCAGACCGACGCGCGCCTTGCTTTTGCGGTATTGATTGGCGCGCTGATCTTCAACTTCACCGAAGCGGCCTTCAGGGAAACCACACTCGTCTGGATGTGTGTTCTCTACGCGGCATGCCGGGGCACCGCGGCCGCCCCTTCGACGAGTCACGCTCCCGCGGCGTCCCAGATCCCGGTCGCTCGCACCGCCCGGCCGCGGCTGGTGGCTGCGTACTCTCCTCCGGCGCGCACCCATTGTGTCACGGCCGGTCGTAAAATCCCCATATCGCCGGAGTAAAATTCCCCACCCTCGTGGCTGAGGTACAACGGCACGAACTCTCGCCGAGAGGAGGTGCCGGACCTGTTACGAAGAGAGGATGTGCAAGACATTGCAGCTGACCGGGTTCGACCGGAAGACGATCCGCAGCTACTTGCGGTCGCCGGCTGCCATGCCCGTCTACGGGCCGCGGGCGCCGCGGCCGACCAAGCTGGATGCACACAAGCCGTACATCGAAGAGCGGTTGCAGACGGGCGTGTGGAATGCCGCCGTGCTGCTCCGCGAGTTGCGCGAGCGCGGCTACACCGGCGGGTACACCATCCTGAAGGACTATCTGCAGCCGCAGCGGCAGGCCGCGCGGGTCGTAGCGGTGCGTCGCTTCGAGACGCCGCCGGGCCGGCAGGCGCAGCTGGATTGGGGGGCATCTCGGCACCATCGAGATGGACGGGCGCGAGCAGACACTTTCGGGCTTCACCTTCACGCTCGGCTACAGCCGGATGATGATGGCCGAAGCGGCGCTCGACCAGAAGCTCGGCACGCTGCTGCGGATGCACGAGGAGGCGTTCCGGCAGTTGGGCGGCGTGCCCGAGGAGATCCTCTACGACCGGATGCGCACGGTCTGGACCGACGTTGACGAGCGCGGCGAGATCGTCTGGAATCCCGTGTTTCTGGACTTCGCGCGCTACTGGGGCTTCACCCCGCGGCTGTGCCGGCCGTACCGGGCGCAGACCAAGGGCAAGGTGGAATCGGGCGTGAAGTACGTGCGGCGGAACTTCCTGTGCGGATTGCTCGGCCGCGAGCCGGGCAGTCTGGAAGACCTGAACGCACAGTTGCGGAAGTGGATCTGGGAGGTGGCCAACCAGCGGGTGCACGGGACCACGCACCAGGAAGTGATGGCGCGCTGGGACGCCGATCAGTTCGCGCTGAAGCCGCTCGACGGAAGGCCTGCTTACCCGTACCGGGACGAGGAACTGCGCAGGGTGGCGCGGGATGCGTACGTGTCGTTTCAGGCCAGCCGGTATTCGGTGCCGTGGCAGTATGCGGGCAAGGAGGTATGGGTTCGCGAGTGCGGCCCGGAGGTCGAGGTGCACTACGGGCGGGAGCGGATCGCGGTGCATGCGCGGGCGCCGCGCAAGCACGTGCTGATGCGCAACCCGGAGCACCACGAAGGCATTCCGCTGGGCGCGCGGACGGAGCGCAAGATCGTGGTGCATCTGGAGCAGACGGCGCCGGTGGTGGAGATCCGGCCGCTGGCGGCGTATGAGGCGGTGGCGCTGGGAGGTGGGCGATGACGACCATCGAGCGGCTGCAAACGTCTCTCTCTTCGCTGGGGCTGAAGGCGGTGGAGCCGCGGCTGGAGAACCTGCTCGAGCAGGCGTCGAAGGAGGAGCCGAGCTATGCTGACTTCCTCGACCAGTTCCTGAGCTGCGAGGTGGAGGCGCGCCGCACGCAGTATCTGCGCGCCCGCCTGCAGCTGGCGCGCCTGCCGTTCCTGAAGACCTTCGACCAGTTCGACTTCGGGTTCCAGCCGTCCATCGACGAGCGGCAGATTCGTGAACTGAGGACACTGCGTTTCGTGCATGAGGCGAGTAACGTAATCTTCCTCGAACCGCCTGGAGCGGGCAAGACGCACCTGAGTGTGGCGCTGGCGGAAGCGGCGATCCAGTCAGGCTTCGGGGCGTATTTCATGACGGCCCACGAGCTGGTGACGGACCTGGCGCGGGCATATCGCGAAGCACGGCTGGACCGGCGCATGCGCGTGTACCTGGCGCCCAAGGTGCTGGTGATCGACGAGATGGGCTACCTGCCGCTGGACGACATGGGGGCGACCATCTTCTTTCAGTTAGTGAGTGCGCGCTATGAACGCGGCAGCATCGTGCTGACGAGCAACAAGAGCTACGGCGACTGGGGCTCGATCTTCGGCGATCCGATCATCGCGACGGCGATCCTGGACCGGCTGCTGCATCACTCGACGACGATAAACATCCGGGGAGAAAGCTACCGGTTGAAGGATCGCCGGCGCGCGGGACTGCTGGCCCGACCGGGCGAGGAGGAGGGGCGGGCATCACCGGCGGTCCTTGGCGCGGCCTCGGCTTCCGCTGCGCCCAAAGCGCGCCCGAGGCGGGCGCTGGGCTCCGCTCCAGCCGAGGCCGCGCGTCAACAGTGAGGTGTTTGGGGGTGGGGAATTTTCAACCGGCGAAATGGGGAAAGTTCATCCGGCGTTGACAATTGAACCGGAACCGAACGGAAGCGGCGGCCCCCCGAGGAAACTTCGTGCCTTATCGGCCCATGTCACGTCTTGATCTTGCACGGTGCACCGCGAAACCCATGAGGGGTCGCCGCCGGGGGGAAATCGCGCTGCTCACTGGGTGCCATGACCCTCACTACGCATTCGGGCTCTCGACGTCGCTCGCGGCAGCGGGCACTCGCCTCGAT
>JAEYOU010000086.1 GCA_023411405.1 Pseudomonadota bacterium
CCGCCAAGGGGACCTTCGCAGCGCTCCTCCCGCCGGCGGACGCCCTCGCCGGCGGGGGGTACGGCCGGCTGCGCGCGCTGCTCGCCGAGCGGGCGGCGCTCGTCGTCCAGCGCGCGCCGTGACGGCCTCCACTCCGATGCGCCCCTTCGGCGTCTACGTCCACTTCCCGTACTGCACGCACCGGTGCCCGTACTGCGACTTCGCGGTCACCACCGAGCGGCCGCCGGGCGGCGGGCGGTACGCCCGGGCGGTCCTCTCCGAGCTGCGCCTCCGCGCGGCGGAGTTCGACGGGCTCGCCCTCCGGAGCCTCTACCTCGGCGGCGGCACGCCCTCGCTCTGGGCGCCGGACGAGATCGGCGAGGTCGTCGCGGCCATCCGGGCGCGGTTCGCGGCGGGCGCGCACCCGGACCTCGAGATCACGCTCGAGGTGAACCCGGAGTCGAGCGACCCCGACAGGCTCCGCGCGTGGCGCGCGGCGGGGGTGAACCGCGTCTCGATCGGCGTCCAGTCGTTCGACCGCGGCGTGCTCGCGAAGCTCGGCCGGCGGCACGGGCCGGAGGAGGCGGAGCGCGCCATCCGCGACGGGGCCGACGCCGTCGGCAACGTCAGCGTCGACCTCATCCACGCCGCCCGCCGCTCGACGCCGGAGCTCGCCGCCGCCGACGCCGCGCGCGCCGCCGCCGCGGGCGCCGTCCACGTCTCGGACTACGCGCTCACCGTGGACGCGGAGGCGCTCGCCGAGGAGGTCCCGTTCGTCCGCCTGGCGCGGGAGGGGCGGCTGCCGCTCCCCTCCGACGAGGAGTCCGCCGCCCAGGGCCGCGCGCTCCGGGCCGCGCTCCGGCGGGCCGGCCTGCGCCGGTACGAGATCTCGAACCACGCCCGGCCCGGCCGCGCGTCGATCCACAACCGGCTCTACTGGGAGTGCGAGAGCTACCTCGGCCTCGGCGCCGGGGCATGGGGGTGCCGCCGCCGCGACTCCGGCTCTCTCCGGTACGGCAACCTCCGCGCCGCGCCCGCGTACCTCGCGGCGGTCGAGGAGGGCCGGGTGCCCACCGCGGAGGAGGACCGGATCGACCCGACGGCCGAGCGGAACGAGCGGGTGATGCTGGCGCTCCGCACCAGCGCGGGGGCCGCGCTCGCCTGGCTCCCGCCCGGCGCCGCGGGCGAGGTGGATGCGCTCGTCCGCCGGCGGCTCGCGGTGGTGCGGGCCGGGCGGCTCGTGCTCACCAGCCGCGGGATGGACCTGCACAGCGCGGTGGCGGGGAGGCTCCTCGAGTGAGCTCGACGCTGGTGGAGGCGTACGGACGGGACACCAGCGCGGACGGAGCGTGTCGCTAGAATCCCTCCATGGCCTGCTCGTCCACCTTCGCCGACCACGCCGTGGACCTCCTCTCGGGGCTGGGCCCGGTGGACGCCCGGCGGATGTTCGGGGGATACGGGATCTACGCGCGCGGCGTGATGTTCGCGCTGCTCGACGACGACGAGCTCTTCCTCAAGACCGACGACGAGACCCGCGATCGCTTCCGCGCGGCGGGCTGCCGGATGTGGGTCTACGGCCGGATGGCCGAGACCAACTACTACCGCCCGCCGGACGAAGCGCACGAGGACGCCGACGCGATGCTCCCGTGGGCGCGGCTCGGCCGCGCTGCGGCGCTGCGGCGGCGGGCGGCGAAGGACGCGGCGGCGGCGGCGAAGGAGCGGAGGCGCCCGGCGGGGAACGTGGGCGCGCGCCGGAAGCACCCGGAGCGGCCGGCCCGCAAGCCCGCCGGAACGCAGCGGAGGCGGTAGCTCCGCTGGTCGTTCGCGCCTCGCCGCGGTCTCGCGAGGGCGGCCGTGGCGGGAGCGGTCGTGGACCGACGCGCCGATCTGCTGCTCTCGGGACCCACGCAAGGTCCGGTCTCTCGCACGCGCTCGTCAAGACGGTCGCAGGGGATCTTCTACGGACGGTCGGTTGCCACGTGCGCGTGGTCCCTCCCGAGAGCGGGCGGGCGGGCGGTGAGCCCGATTACATTCGCGGGCGCCCGCCGGAGATCGCCCACTCCGTCACAAGCCGCCCGCACGCGACATGCTCCTCCAGATCGCCGGATACCTCGTCCTGTCGCTCGTGACGCCGCTCCTCCGTCGCGCGCTGGGCGGCCGCGTGTTCCTGGTCCTGGCGGCCCTCCCTGCCGCGACGTTCGGGTGGGCGGCGGTTCAGGCACCCCGGATCCTGGACGGCGGCGCGTACGAGGAGAGCCTCGCGTGGGCGCCGGGGATGGGCTTCGAGCTGGCGCTCAGGGTCGACGCGTTCGCGCTGGTCATGGTCGGCCTGGTCTCGGGGATCGGCGTCCTCGTGCTCTTGTACTCCCGCTGGTACTTCGGGGAGAAGCCCGGGGTGGGCCACCTCGCCGGGCTCCTCCTGGGCTTCTCCGGGGCGATGCTGGGGCTCGTCGTCTCCGACAATCTCCTCGCGATCTACCTCTTCTGGGAGCTGACCTCCGTCACCTCCTACCTCCTCATCGGTTTCGACGATCGTTCCGGCAGCGCCCGGGCCGCCGCGCAGCGAGCGCTGCTCGTGACGACGGCCGGGAGCCTGGCCTTGCTCGGCGGACTCATGCTCCTGGGGCAGCTCTCCGGGACCCTGCTGCTGTCGGAGCTCGTCGCCCGGCCGCCCGAGGGGCCGCTGGCGCAGGTGGCGCTGGCGCTCGTCCTGCTCGGCGCCCTCACGAAGTCCGCGCAGGTGCCGTTCCACTTCTGGCTGCCGGGAGCGATGGCGGCGCCCACGCCGATCAGCGCGTACCTCCACTCTGCCACGATGGTGAAGGCCGGCATCTACCTCGTGGCCAGGCTCTCTCCCGCCTTCGCCGACGTCGGGTTCTGGCGGCCCGTCGTCCTGGGCCTCGGGGCGGCCACGCTCCTCGTCGCGGGATGGGGCGCGCTCTTCCAGCGGGACACCAAGCTGTTGCTCGCGTACGGCACCACGAGCCAGCTCGGGTTCCTCATGATCCTGTTCGGGGTGGGGACCGAGGCGGCGACGGCGGCAGGGGTGGCGCTCCTCGTCGCGCACGCGGCGTTCAAGGCCGCGCTCTTCCTCGTGGTGGGCGTCGTGGACAAGGCGGCCGGGACGCGGGACCTGGCGCACCTGAGCGGGGTCTACCGTTCGCTGCCGGCGGCCTTCGTCACCGCTGCGGTCGCCGCCGCCTCCATGGGTGGGCTGCCGCCGATGCTCGGCTTCGTGGCAAAGGAGGAGGCGTTCGGGGCGCTCCTGGAGAGCGGGCAGTGGTGGGGCCCTCTCCTGATCGTGGCGGTGGTCGCGGGGTCCGCGTTGACCTTCACCTACAGCGTCCGGCTGGTCTGGGGGCTCTTCGCGTCCAAGGCGCCTCGTGATCTCGTGCCGGCGACGGTCCCCGTCGAGCCGAAGCGGCCCCCATTGCCCCTGCTCGCGCCCGCGACGCTGCTCGCCGCGGTCGGCGTCGCCGGCGGCCTCTGGGCCGCGGGGCTGAGCGGGCTCGTCTCTGCGGCGACGCGCGCGCTGGTGCCGGCGGCGTCGCCCCACGCGCTCGCGCTCTGGCATGGCTTCAACGCGCCCCTCGCCGCGTCGGTGGCCGCGGTGGCAGGAGGGCTCGCCCTCTGGTGGTCACGGGTGCAGGTGGCGCGGGTCCGCGCCAGGTTGGCGTGGCGCTGGAACGCCTCCGCCGTCTACGATCGCGGACTCTCGGCCCTGCTGGAGGGCGCTGCACGGCTGACGGGGCGGCTGCAGACCGGCTCCCTGCCGATGTACCTGATCGTGATCCTGGCCACGGCGGTGGCGGCCCCCGGCACGTTCCTCCTGGCCCAGACGTCGCTCCCGGAAGCCCTGGATCTCGAGAGCCGGCCGATGCATCTCCCGGTCGCGGTGCTGATGAGCGCCGCCGCGATCGCCGCGGTCCGGCTCCGCCGGCGGATGGTGGCGGTGGTGGCCGTCAGCTTCGTGGGCTTCGGGGTGGCGTTCCTGTTCGTCATCCAGGGCGCCCCCGACCTGGCGCTCACGCAGCTCCTGGTGGAGACGCTGCTCCTCGTCCTGTACGTCCTCGTGCTGCGGCGCCTCCCCGACGAGTTCCCCGAGCGCCGGCCCGGTGGGTGGGAGGTGCCGCGGATCGCGCTCTCGGCCGCGGTCGGACTCACGATCGCCGCCGCCGTCGTGGTCGCCAGCGCGCAGCGCGTGGCGCCACCCTCGTCGCAGGAGCACCTCGCGCGCGCGCTGCCCGAGGGCGGCGGGCGCAACGTCGTCAACGTGATCCTGGTCGACTTCCGTGCCTTCGACACCTACGGCGAGATCCTCGTGCTCACGGTGGCGGCCCTGGGCTTCATGGGGCTCATCCGGGCCTGGAGGCGCGACCCGAGGACCCACCGGAAGGCGGGCGGGCGCCACGCCGGGGCGCTGGCAGCCTCCCCGATCCTGAACGGCGCGATCCGGGCGCTCTTCCACACGATCCTCCTCTTCTCGGTCGTGCTGCTGGTCGTCGGCCACGACCGGCCCGGGGGCGGCTTCGTCGGAGGCCTCGTCGCGGGCGCTGCCTTCATCCTCGTGTACCTCGGTGGTGGGGAGCGGCGCGTGCGCGTCGCCGAGCCGCTGCGGCCGGAGCTGCTGCTCGGCGGAGGGACCTTCGTCGCCACCTCGGCGGGCGCCGTCTCGTGGCTCGCGGGCGGGGCGTTCCTGGAGTCGATGAAGTGGTCGATCCCGCTGGGAGGGCTCGGGAAGCTCGAGCTCTCGAGCGTCCTGCTGTTCGACGCCGGGGTGTACCTGGTCGTGCTGGGCCTCGTCATCGCCCTCCTGCGCAGCGCCGGTCGCGACTGGATGGAGAGCTCGACGTGATCCTCACGAAGGCGCTGCTCGTCGGGGTGCTGTTCGGCGCCGGTACCTACCTGGTGCTGCAGCGCAACCTCACCCGGGTCGTGCTGGGGTTCGGGCTGTGGGGGTACGCGGTGAACGTGCTGCTCCTCGCGGCGGGTGGGCGGGCGGGCGCGCCGCCGCTGCTGTCGGAGACGGCGCCGTCCGATCCGTTCGCAGATCCGCTGCCGCAGGCCATGGCGCTGACGGCGATCGTCATCAGCTTCGCGATCACCGCCTTCCTGCTGGCGCTCGCCTTTCGAGTGTGGACCCTCGCCGGAACCGACGAGGTGGAGGACGACATCGAGGACCGGCGGATCGCGAAGGACCGTGGGCGAGAGGAGCCGCGAGGCGACGAGGGCGACGGGACGAGCGTGACGGAGTTCGGGGAGCAGCGCGAGTGACTCCGCTCCTCGCCCTCCTCGTCGTCCTGCCGGTGGCCGCGTCCGGCATCTCCATGGCCCTGTGGCGCGCCGTGCGCGTGCAGCAGGTGCTCGGCGTCGGGGTCCTCTCCGCGGGCGCGGCGGTGACCGGCGTGCTCCTCGAAGGAGCGCGGCGCGGCCCCGTCGTCGCGCGGCTGGGTGGCTGGCCGGCGGACGTGGGGATCACCCTCGTGGCGGATCTCCTGTCCACGCTCCTGCTGCTCGTCTCGCAGCTCACGCTCCTGGCCGTGTTCATCTTCGCCGTGGGGCAGCCGCGCGGCGACAAGGGCGCCTACTACTTCCATCCGCTCTACCTGTTGCTCGCGGCCGGGGTGTCGGCGGGCTTCCTCACCGGTGACCTCTTCAACCTGTTCGTCTGCTTCGAGCTGACGCTGTGCGTGAGCTACGTGCTCATCACGCTGGGCGGGCGGTTCGATCAGGTGCGCTCCGGCATGACCTACGTGGTCATCAACCTGGTGGCCTCGACGATCCTGGTCGTGGCGATCGGGCTCACGTACGCGGCGACGGGGACCCTGAACATGGCCGAGGTCGCCCTGCGGCTCCAGGACGTGTCGCCGGGCGTCCGGAACATGCTGTCCGCCGTGTTCTTCGTCTCGTTCGGCATCAAGGCGGCCATCTTCCCGCTCTTCTTCTGGCTCCCCGACTCCTACCCCACCGCGCCGGTGACCGTCACCGCCGTGTTCGCCGGGCTCCTCACGAAGCTGGGCGTGTACGCCATCATCCGGACCCAGACGCTCCTCTTCCCCGGACAGGAGGGGGGGCCGGCGATCCTGATCGTCGCCGCGGCCACCATGGTCGTCGGCGTGCTCGGGGCCGTCGCCCAGGCCGACATGAGGCGGATCCTCAGCTTCCACATCGTCAGCCAGATCGGCTACATGCTGTTCGGGCTGGGCCTGAACACCGCCGCGGGGCTCACCGGCGCCGTCTTCTTCACGATGCATCAGATCCCGGTGAAGGCCGCGTTGTTCCTCGTGGCCGGGCTCGTCGAGACGACGATGGGGACCGCGGCGCTGTCCAGGCTCGGAGGCCTGATGCGCCGCTCGCCTGCGACCGCCGTGCTCTTCCTCCTCGCCGCGCTCAGCCTCGCCGGGATCCCGCCGCTCTCCGGGTTCTTCGGGAAGCTGCTGCTCGTGCGCGCGGGCCTGGAGGCAAAGGCATGGCTCGTCACCGGCGTGAGCCTGGCGGTCAGCCTCCTGACGCTGCTCTCGATGGTCAAGATCTGGGCCGGCGTGTTCTGGGGCGAGGACCGCGCGCCGTTGCCGCTCCCGGCGGAGTACGGGGAGCGGCCCGCCCGGCCTCCGGCCCTGATGCTCGCGGGGACCACTGCGCTCGTGCTGGTGACGGTGGTGCTCGCGCTCGCCGCCGAGCCGATCTGGGAGCTCTGCCGGAGCGCGGTGGTCGAGCTGCTCGATCCGCGGACGAGCTACGTCCGGGCGGTGCTGGGGCGATGAGCGGGAGCGCGTTGACCTTCGCGTGGTTGCTGGTGGTCTGGGTGCTGCTCAGGGGCGCCGAGAGCTGGACGGGCGTGCTCGCAGGCGCGTTGATCAGCGCCGCGCTCGTCGCGGCGTTCCGGCCCGTGCCCCGGCGCGCCGTACCCTCGACGTTCCGTCCGGTCCAGGCCGTCACGTTCGCCGCCTGGTTCGCGTGGAAGCTGGTCGAGGCCAACGTCCGGGTGACGGTCGCGGTCGTCTGGCCGCATCGCATCCGCGAGAGCCGGGCCGTGATCGCGATCCCGCTGGTCCCGCTCTCGGACACCGCCGCGATGATCCTCGCCAACGCCATCTCGCTCACTCCCGGAACCTCCATCGTCGACTACCGGTCGAGCCCGCCGGCGATGTACGTCCACGTCCTGGAGTGCAGGGATCCTCGCCGGGCTCGGCTCGAGCTCATGGAGGTCCAGCGCCGGGTCGTGCGCGCGTTCGGGACGGCGGCCGCGGCGGCGCAGGTGCAGGACCTCATCCGGCGGATCGAGCAGGATCGGAAGGGAGGAGCGGACGAATGACCCTGGCCGCGACGTTGTCGTTCGGCATGCTGGCGGTGGCCGGGACCGTCTGCCTGCTCCGGCTCGTGCACGGGCCGACGCTCGCCGATCGGATCCTCGCGCTGGACACGCTGCTCGTGATCGGGGTCGTCGGCGTCGGCGTCGAGGCGGCGAGGACGCGGAGCGGCGCGTTCCTGGACGTGTTGCTGGCGGTGGCGCTCGTGGCGTTCATCGGGACGTCGGCGGCCGCTCGATACATCGAGCAGCGAGGGCGCCCGTGAGCGGCGCCGACGCCGTCGCCGCGGTGCTGGTCGTGGCGGGGAGCGGCTTCGCCCTGCTCGCCGCGGTGGGCCTGTGGCGGTTCGAGGATCTGTTCTCGCGGATTCACGCCGGCACGAAGGCGATCACCCTGGGGCTCCTCTTGACCGTGGCGGCCGCCGCGCTGCGCGTCGATGCCGAGGCCGACGTGGTGAAGCTGGTCCTGGCGGGGCTGCTCCAGTTGATCAGCGCCCCCGTGTCGGGCCACATGCTCGGCCGCGCCGCCCACCGGGGAGGTCTCGGGCGCAGCCCTGCGGCCGGCCTGGTGCTGGACGAGCTGCGAGACGACGGCGCTCGCGAGGAGCGTCCACGCTGACGGCTCCGGGCTGGGCGCGCAACCTCGCCAGATCGCAGGCGAAGCGCAGCCCCCGCTCGCGCCCACGCGCGCGGACGCGGTAGATTTCGCGCATGGTGCGCTTCGTCCGCTCCCTCCTGCTGGCGCTCGCCGTCGGGTTCGGCATCGGCGGCGGCTTCATTCTCGCGCGGCGGCTCCTCCCGGCGCGCCGCCCGCCCCCCGATCCGCCCGCGGTGGTGACGGCGATCCGCGAGGTGGCGCGGCTCGAAACGCTGCACGTCACGCTCTACAAGAAGGTCAGCTTCGCGCCCGAGCCGCGGGAGGCGGAGACCTTCTGGGGCGACGTCGCCGGGTGGCTCCGGTTCACGCTCCGGACGCCGCACGGCAAGGCGATCGTCTTCGCGGAGGCGGAGCTCGGCCTCGACCTCTCGAAGCTCGACGCCGGGAGCCTGCGGGTACAGGGCCGGACCGTCGAGGTGGTCCTCCCGGACGTCCAGGTGCAGATCCTGCTCAAGCCCGGGGAGACCGAGGTGCTCGGCTCGAACCTCGACTCCGCCGAGACCGCGCGCCTGTTCGAGCTCGCCCGCCTCGCGTTCGAGCGGGAGGTCCGGGCCGACGGCGCCCTCCGGGAGCGCGCGCGGGCCTCCGCCGAGCGCGCCCTGCGCGGCCTGCTCCTCTCGCTCGGCTACGACGAGGTGCGGTTCGTGAGCGGAGCGCCGCCGAAGAGCTGAGCCACGAGGAGCGACGCGCGGACACGAAACGCGGCCCGGTCGAGGGAGGGGACCGGGCCGCGCGGCCGTGCCGTGTCGTCGAAGCTGTCCGGAGGACGTCCGCCCGGGGAAGCGGACGCCCTCCGGACACAATGCGCTCGCCGTCGTCCGTCCGGGTCAGAGGAGCCGACGCGCGGCGCGGCTTGGGGGAAGCCGCGCCGCGCGCACGGTGGAGGAGTGGACGGGGACGGCCTCCAGGAGAGCGGAGGGGGCCACCAGCCGGAGGAGGAGCCGGTGAACGCTCTTCAGGAGCTGGACGACGAAGCGCACGATGCGAGAGGTTGCAGCCAACGTGCCGCTCAATTCGCCCACGCAATGACGACGATCACGCCAATCCCCCGAGCCTTTTCCCGATCGGGGGGGCTGGGGCCCGGTGGACCTGGGTCGCCGCTCAACGGGTGACGCGCACCGGCGCGTCCTGCAGCTCGTCGATCCGGGCGGCGAACGTCGCGAAGTCACGGTACTGCGCGGGCGAGATCCTGGCCCGGGCGATCTCCAGCCGCTCCTCCCGCACCAGCCCGCCCTCCTCCGTCGATCGCTCGGTCCGCTCGAAGGACCCGAACGGCGCGTCGAGGCGGACCGGCGGCTCCGCCGCGATCCGCATGCCGGGCGGCGCGACGAGCTCGATCCGCGAGCGCCCGCGCTCGGCCATCTGGACGAGCAGGGGCGTCGTGCGCGCCGCGAGCCGCACGTACCGCGGGCCGAGCTCCGCGGGCAAGAGCGCGGTCTCGAGCACGAGCCCGCCGGGCTCGGGCCGCGCGAGCGACGCCGTCCGGCCCTTCCAGCGGATGACGAGCGGCACCGCCGGATCGTCGTCGCCCTCGAAGGAGAGGTCGGTGACGGTCAGCCCGCGGAACGCGCGCGCGAGCAGCCCCTCCAGCGCCTGGCGGCGCTGGCTCGCGTCGAGCGGCTCGAGCTGCGCCTTGAGCATCGCCCCGAGGGTCCCGTCGTACCGGTCCGCGCCCTCGAGCGCGGCGCCGCCGTCGGGGGCGAGGACGACGCGGAGCTCCACCGACTTCCCGTCGCCGCGCGCGGCGGCCTCGGGCGTACGGTCCTCCATTGGGCGCTCGCCCGGGGCGGGGAGGATGAGGGCCTCGCAGCCGGTCAGCCAGCCCGGGAGCGCGCCGAACGGGTTGAGGCGCGTGCTCGGGTCGAGCCACACGACCTCGTCGCCGGCGCGGACGCGGAGGAGCTGCGCCGGGTAGACCGAGGGCGACGGGAAGCGGTGGAAGCTCGGGTCGGCGCTGAACGGCCGGACGAGGGCGACGCGCACCTCCAGCCCGAGCGCCTCGAGCACGGCGCGCAGCACCACCAGGCGGTTGCCGCGCCCGCGCGAGAGCGCCTCGCTCGCCTCCTCGAGGAGGGGCCCGTCGCCGAGGATCGTGCGCGCGACCTTCGCGTAGGCGGCGCGCGCGAGCCCCATCGGGCTCCGGTCCTTCGCCTCGGCCCGGATCTCCTGCGCGAACGCGGCGACCTCCTGCGTGGCGAGGGTCTTGCCTGCGAGCCGATCGGCGATGCTCCGCTGGAAGGCCTCCCGCGAGGCGCCGGTGCCCACGGCGAGGTACGGCAGGTACTCGCCCATCGACGGCGCGTCGGGCTCGGGCACGTAGGGCGGCACGTCGTTCCGCTCGGCGCGCACGAGCTCGTGGCCGCCCTGCCGGACGACCTCGGGCGCCGGCATCGCGTGCGCGTCGGCGGTGAGGCCGGCCCCCGCCGGCGCGCGCACCACGTAGGTCGAGCGGAAGAGGCGCTCGCCCGCGACCTGGAAGTAGAACGGGTCGGCGGCGTAGCCCTGGGCCGCGAACGGCGCGCGCACGGCGCGGACGTAGTCCACGAGCACGTAGTCGCCGGGCTCGAGGCCGGCGAGCGAGATCGCGCCCTTCTCGTCCGTCGTGCGATCCGGCTCGAGGGCGCGGCCATCGGGCTTGAGCGTCCGGAGCGCGATGATCTCGGCGCCGGGGGGCGGCGAGACCTCGCCGTGCTCGTCCACGCCGGCCTGGTCGAGGACGTGGATGACCTGCTGCGTCCGCTCGGTGGCGGCCCCGCCGGGGTGGATGTCGATCGCCGCCGCGTCGAGGACCATCACCGCCGTCGTGCCGCTCCGCTTGCCCGCGGCCTCGTAGGCGCGGATCGTCGCCCGCGGGTCGAACGCGAGGTCGTCGAGCGCCTCCTTCCCCTCCTCGAGCGCGAGCGCGCGGCGCAGGGCGAGGTCGCCGCCGTCGAGGACGAGCGCGCGCTCGCGCGCGGCGCGCGCGCCGGCGCGATCCCCGGCGAGCTCCAGGTACCC
>JAEYOU010000095.1 GCA_023411405.1 Pseudomonadota bacterium
GCTCGGCCTCGGTCTCGGCGTGCGGCCCGGCGGCGCCGCCGGCGGTGGGCGGCGCGGGCTGGGCGGGGGGCGACGAAGGGGCCGCGGGGCCGCCGAAGAGCTCGTCCTCGGAGGGGCGGTCCTGGGCGGAGGCGCCGAGGGCGCAGCAGGCGATGGCGAGGGTCGCGACGAGCTTGCACTTTCGCATCTTCCACCACCGCTCGTGCTCCGACAGGCTCAGCACGAGCGGATGTGAGGAGAGAGGCCGCTCACCCTGAGCCTGTCGAAGGGTGAGCCTGTCGAAGGGTGAGCGAGACTGATCACCTGCTCTTCGACTCGAGCCACGCCTTGGTGAAGATGTTCGGGTCGAGCGCGCGGAGGTCGATCTCCTGGATGAGGATGAGGGTCGAGTTGCCCTTCTCGATCTCGTCGAAGAAGCGCATCTCCTCCGGGTACCAGACGTCGCCCTTCTTCGACTCCGAGTAGATCTTCCGCCACTTCGGCGTGTAGCTCGTGCGCATCAGCTTGCCGGAGAGGGCGAAGTCCTGCTGCTTGAGGATGTTGAGCGTCGCCTTGTCCACCCAGAGGTGGCGGACCGGGTAGGAGACGTCCACTCCCGGCTTCACGGTGAGCGCCAGGTGGTGGACCTCGAAGACCCCGAGCCGCTCGTCGCCCACCCACTTCGCCTCGTAGTCCTCGGCCCACCGCGGCTCGGAGAGGTCGCCGCGCCGGGTGTCGGTGCCGCCGATCCGCTCGCGCTCCGTCCGCCGCTCCCAGCGGCCGGTCGAGGGGTCGTAGCTCCAGAGGTTCTTCTCGATCCGGAGGTAGCCCTTCCCCGCCTCCGACTTGGGCTTCGTGAACAGGAACATCTGCTTGTCGTCCAGGTCGCGGCGGTAGACGAGGAGCTCGTAGACGGTGTCGGTCTTCCCCTTCTCCTTCGCCTCCATGAAGCAGAGGGCCTTCCAGTCGCCGGAGTTGCGCTGGCGGTCGTCGAGGGTCTCGACCACCTTCCGGAGCTCCTCGGGCGTGAGGGCCCGAGCCGCCGCCGGCGCGACGAGCGCGGCGACGACGGCGAGGACGGACAGGGTGGGGGTACGGGTCGCGAGTCGGCTCATGTCGAGTTCACCCGATGTGATGCATGGCGGTGACGGGCTTCAGGCGCGAGGCCTTCCAGGACGGGGAGATGGCGGCCAGCACGGTGACCACGGTGACGAAGACGGCGCTGCCGGCGACGGTGCCCGGCGTGACGAGGAGCCGCCACCGGTCCTGCATCAGGATGATCAGGAACGCCTCCGGGACCGGCAGGTGCGCGGCGTTGACGGCCGCCGCCAGGCCCGCGGCCGCCAGCGCGCCCCCGATGGAGCCGGCGAGCCCCAGGCACAGCATCTCCAGCATGAACAGGAGCAGCACCTTGCGGCGCTGCATCCCGATGGCGCGCATCGTCCCGATCTCGCGCGTCCGCTCGCGGATGGCGATGGCCAGCGTGTTGTAGATCCCGACGATCACGATGACGACCAGGACGACCATGAGGATGGTGCGGAGCCCGCTCAGCGCGGTCAGGATCCAGGTGAGGAAGCTCAGCTCGTCCTCCCAGGTCGTGACGTCCAGCTTCTGCCCCGTCCAGTCCTCGGAGTTCACCTTCACGAACAGCTTCATCCAGTAGGGCTGCGGGTCGGGATCCATGACCCGGTACTTCGCCTCCTTGAGGCCCTCGCGGAGCCGCTCGGCCACGAGCACCGAGCGCCGCTCGTCCTTCAGGTAGAGCTGGATCGCGCCCGTCGTCGACGCCTTCAGGTTGTAGAGCTGGCGCAGCGTCACGGAGGGCGTGAAGGCGCAGAAGCTCGAGAGGATCCCAACGTTGCGCGCGATGGCCACGACCTTGACGTCGGCGGTGTTGCTGGCGCCGCGCTCGGTCGGCGCGGACAGGGTGAGCGCGTCGCCGACCGTGACCTCCAGGCGCTTCGCCTGATCCTCGAAGAGCAGGATGGTCCCCGGCGCCGCGAGGGCGTCCAGGCTGCCCGCCTTGAGCTGGACGACGCTCTTGAGCCGCGGCTCCTTCTCCACGTCGATGCCGGAGAGCACCAGGTCCATCGACGCGTTCTCGGAGACGGACTTGGCGTACCCGCGCATCCGGACGGCGACGTAGTCGATCTCCGGGACGATCCGGCGCGTGTCGGCGAGGACCTCCTCCCAGTCGGTCACCATGGGCGCGGACGAGCCGGAGGTGGGCTTGAAGAAGCCGCCCACGTTCACGTGGCCGGTCTGGAGGGTGGTCCCCGACTCCAGCATCGCGCTCCGGATGCCGGCGGTGAGGCCGTTCAGGAGCACGAGCACCCCGGCGACCACGGCGATCGCGGTCCCCAGGAACACGCTCCGCTTCGTGTGCTGCACCAGGTTGCGCGCGGCGATCTTGAGGTCGGTGAGGAACACGGTCACTCCTCCGTGGACATCGCCTCGACCGGCGTGACGCGCATGGCGAGGAGGGCGGGGTAGAGCCCGGACAGCACGGACACGACGAAGACGATGCCGAGCGCGATCGCCATGCTGGTGGCGCCGATGCTCGGGAGGAGCGCCGGGCCGGAGAAGAGGAAGAAGAGCTGGTCGTTGGGCGCGGGGATGCCGCCGGCCAGGGTGACGATCTTCACCGTCGCGGCGCCGAGCACCGCGCCGGCCAGGCCGAACGCGAGCCCGATGACGATCGTCTCGAGCACCAGCATGCCGAGCACGAACCGCTTCTGGGCGCCGATGGCCCGGATCGTCCCGATCTCCTTCACGCGCTGCAGGGTCGCCATCACCATGGCGTTGTTGATGATGATGAGCGCCACGGCGAAGATGATCCCGACGACGAGGTACAGGACGACGCGGAAGAGGGTGACGGTCTGGCCCACCATCCCCGCCGCCTCCTGCCAGTCCACGACCTTCATCGGGACGGCCTGGTCCTTCAGCGCCGCCCGGACCGCCTGCACCGCGCGGCGGATGTCGCGGTTCGACGCCTGCTCGAGGAGCACCGCGGCGTTCAGGGCGACGCCGCCGTCGATCTCCGCCTGCGTGTACGTGCGGTCGAACAGCTCCGCGCTGGCGACCCGCTCCTCGAGCACGGGGTCCTCGATGCGGGTCGCCCGGGTCTCGGCTTGCGACACCGCGCCCGCGCTGCCGAACAGCGCCGCCTCGGCGTCCTCCCGGCTGAGCTCCTCGGCGCCGACCGATCGCTTCAGCTCGGCGATCTCCGCGGCCTTCTCCTTCGTGAGGTGGCCGTACAGGTCGCGCCACGTCATCAGGTCGAGGATCGTCATGACGCTCGCGAGCCCGCTCTTCTCCATCCCGCGGAAGTTCACGATCCCGTAGATCTTCACGTTGACCGAGTTGACGTAGCCCGTCCGCGTCGGTGCCTTGATGGTGATCGTGTCACCGACCGAGAACATGTAGAGGTGCAGGTGCGGGACGATCCGGTCGTAGAACCAGGCGTACCGCTCGGCGAAGTTCCGGTCGTCGGTCGCCAGGAACCGCGAGAGGAGCGGCTGCAGGGCGGTCTCGTCCGCGCGCAGGTACGACCGGAGCTCGCCCGCGAGCGCCTCGCTCTGCCGCGGATCGAGCTGCAGGAGGATGTCCCGGGTCATCGTGGTGTTCTCGCGGACCCAGCGCTGGAGCTCCTCGTCGTCGGAGATCTTCCGCCCCCGCGCGAGCGCGTCCCGGATCCGGTCGAGCCGGTGGGCGGTCTTGAGCTTGAGGTACTCCTCGGCGTAGTAGGTCCCGATGAGCGCGCCGCGCTTCCCCGGCGGGACCCACTGCCCCTTCACGAGCTCCATCCGATCGAACGCCCGGCGGAACGCCTCGTGGTCGGTCCCCACGTAGTTGATGAACATCGCGCCGCCGTCGAGCGAGAGCGGGGCGATCCGGTTCTCGAGGAACTCCAGCGCGGCGAGCGGGTCCCGCTCGAAGTCGTCGCGCCAGAACGCCGGCGTGGTCGCGCGGGCCAGATCCTCGGCGTTGCGCCGAAAGTCCTCCTGCTCGGAGGGGGTCATCGACTCCACGTCGATGATGGCCCGCGCCTCCGACAGCTCGGTCCGGAGGAGCCCGGTCATGTGCTCGACGTGCGCCTTCTTGGCCGCGTACGTCCGCTCCGCCTCGGGCGAGCGATCGCCGTCCAGCCGCGCCGTCACGGTCGCGCGGAGCCGCTCCAGCGCTCGGTCGAAGACGTTCCCGGTGGACACCATCGCCTGGTCGATGCCCATCGGCACGACCTCGCGCACGTTGGGCACCTCCCGGAGGACGGACTTGAGCGCGCCGAAGTCCTCGACCGGCCGGAGATCGGACGGCCCCATCATCCCGCCGTAGATGGCGAGCTCGTCCTTGCTGTCGGCGCGATAGACCTGGAGGTGTCCGCCGAGCGAGCCCTGGATGGAGCGGCGCATCCCGCTGTCGATGGAGTCGAGCAGCGACGAGCCCAGCACCACGAGGTAGGCGCCGAACAGGACGATGCCGCCGATGATGATCGTCTTCCACCGGCTGGCGAACAGGTTCCGGAAGGCGATCCGGACGATGACGCCCAGCTCGTCGAGGTAGGCCTGCATCGCTAGTGCCCTCCCGCGGCGGCCTGCCCGCCGAGCTCCTCGCGCGCGACGATCTGGCCGTCGGCGATCCGGACCACGGCGTTCGCGTGCGACATGACCCGCGGGTCGTGCGTCGAGAAGATGAACGTCGTCCCGTCGCGGCGGTTCATCTCCTTCATGAGGTCGATGATCGTGGCGCCGGTCTGCGAGTCGAGGTTCGCGGTGGGCTCGTCGGCGAGGACCAGCGCGGGCCGGCTCACGAGCGCCCGCGCCACGGCCACGCGCTGGCGCTGGCCGCCGGAGAGCTCGCTCGGGCGGTGCTTGCGGTACGTCCCGATGCCCACGGCCTCGAGGAGCCCCATCACCCGCGCCTCGCGCTCCCGTGCACCGAGCTTGCCCTGGAGCAGGAGCGGGAACTCGACGTTCTGGAAGACCGACAGCACCTGCACGAGGTTGAAGCTCTGGAAGATGAAGCCGATGGTGTGCAGCCGCAGGTCGGTGAGCTGTCGCTCCGAGAGGGAGCCCGTGTCCCTGCCGCCGACCACGACCGTGCCGCTCGTGGCGGTGTCCACGCAGCCGATGAGGTTGAGGAGCGTCGTCTTCCCGCTGCCCGAGGGGCCGGCGATGGAGAGGAACTCCCCGGGCTCGATGTCGAGCGACACGCCGCGGAGCGCCGGCACGATGGTCTTGCCCAGCTGGTAGTCCTTCGAGACGTTCTTCACCGAGACGATCGTCATGCGTTCCCCTCCGCGCGGCGCGACCGCGCCGCCGGTCTCGCGCCGCCGCTC
>JAEYOU010000137.1 GCA_023411405.1 Pseudomonadota bacterium
CAGCGGCGCTGCCGCTGGGGCCGCGAGCAGGTCTGCTACCGCGCGATCAGGGTGCTGGCGGGCGCCGCCGGCTGCTGCTGCGGCGGCTGCGCCGCCGGTGCGACCGGGCGCGGCTCGATGCGCTCGCCCTTCGCGAGCATCTTGAGCGAGAGCGAGAGCAGGCTCGCCAGCAGCTCACCGGAGCCGGGGACGTCGAGCTTGCGGTAGATGCGCTTGCGCCGCGCGCGGATCGTCTCGGGCGACACACCCGCGGCGGCCGCGGAGTCCTTGCAGGCGAAGCCCTGCGCGATGCGCAGCACCTCGGCCCGCTCGGCAGGCGTGAGGCTCGTACCTTCCATGAACCGCGCGGCGAACGGCGTCAGGATCTCGATGTCGATCTGGGCCATCGTTTCTTCCCCGGGTTGGCCCCGGTCAGGGGGCCGTTTTTCTGGTGCGGATCACGGGCCTGCGAGCGTGGGCCACCTACTCACACCCCTGCCTGGTAGGCCGTGTACTGCGATGCGACGATAATAACGCCCCGTCCGGTTGCCACCCCCTGTTCGCAGAAAAGTGACAAGTCACGGAATTGACGCTCTTTTTGCGTCTAGCTCCCGCGCGGGTCCTACTCCACTCACCCATCAGGGTTTTTCTCCTACATAGCCTAAGGAGTCAGAGGGCAGCTCGCTACCCCGTCCGGGCCCGAGAGTCCCCGGGAGGTCTCCCTGAGTCAAGGGACAAACCTCCCGGCCAGGACTTCGTCGCAGGACTCGTTCGACCGGTGCCCGCTCGGCAGGTCGCGTTAGCATCCGCCGATGCTCGCCCACACGCGCATCGCCCTCGCGCAGGTGAACCCGACGATCGGCGATCTCGCGGGGAACGCCGCCAAGGTCCGCGCGGCCACGGAGCGCGCTCGCGCGGCGGGCGCTTCACTGGTCGTGTTTCCCGAGCTGTGCCTCTGCGGGTACCCGCCCCGCGACTTCCTCGACCTGCCCGACTTCGTGGATCGGTGCCGCCGCACGCTCGCGGAGCTGGCGGCGCCGGCCGAGTGGTCGCGCGGGATCGGGGTGGTGCTCGGGTTCCCGGAGGCGCCGGACGGCGCGCCGCCGCCGGGCCTGTACAACTCGGCCGCGCTCCTCGCCGCCGGCGCCGTGCGCGCGGTGGGGCGCAAGTCGCTGCTGCCGACCTACGACGTCTTCGACGAGACCCGGTACTTCCTCCCCGCCCAGGCGTCTACCGTAGCTGGGGGGCCGGAGCTGCTCGGCCCCCCAGACCCCCGGCTCGCTCCGGCCCAGCCTCCTCCGGCTGGGCCTGCGCTCGATCTTGCTGGGGGGCCGGAGCTGCTCGGCCCCCCAGTCCCCCTGCTCGCTGCAGCGATCCCGTTCCCGATCGGACTCTCCATCTGCGAGGACGTCTGGAACGACAAGCGGTTCTGGGATCGGCCGCGCTACGCGCGCGATCCCGTCGCCGATCTCGTCGCGGGCGGGGCCGCGCTGGTCGTGAACCTCTCCGCGTCTCCGTACGCGATCGGCAAGCCCGCGCTGCGCGAGCGGATGCTCTCCGCGAGCGCCCGCGCGCACGGGGCGCCGATCGCCTATGTGAACCAGGTCGGCGGGAACGACGCCCTCGTCTTCGACGGCGGCTCGATGCTCGTCGCGCGGGACGGCACGGTGCTCGCGCGGGCGCCGCTCTTCGAGGAGCTCCTCCTCGTGGGCGACCTCGTGTCGGGGCGCGCCGAGCTCCTCGGGCTCGACGGCGCGCCGGTGCCCGCCCCCGCCCCGGCCGCGGATCCCGTGGCGGACGAGGTGTTCCGGGCGCTCGTGCTCGGCGTCCGCGACTACGTGCGCAAGTGCGGGTTCCGGACCGTGGTGATCGGGCTCTCCGGCGGCATCGACTCCGCGCTCACGGCCTGCGTCGCCGCCGCGGCGCTCGGGCCCGAGAACGTGAGGGGCGTCGCCATGCCGTCCCGCTACAGCTCGGACCACTCGCGCGAGGACGCCGCCCTGCTCGCCGCGGGCCTCGGGATCCGCTTCCAGGAGATCTCGATCGAGCCCATGCACGCCGCGTTCATGGCCCAGCTCGAGGCCGCGCGCGGGCAGCCGCTCGGCGACCTCGCCGAGCAGAACGTCCAGGCCCGCATCCGCGGGCAGATCCTGATGGCGCTCTCGAACGACACCGGCGGCCTCGTGCTCTCCACGGGAAACAAGAGCGAGCTCGCCGTCGGCTACTGCACGCTGTACGGCGACATGGCCGGCGGGCTCGCGGTGATCGGCGACGTGCCCAAGACGCTCGTGTACCGCGTCTCGCGCGCGGCCAACGCCCGCGCCGGCCGCGCGCTCATCCCGGAGCGCACCTTCACGAAGCCCCCGTCCGCCGAGCTCAAGCCCGGCCAGGTCGACCAGGACTCGTTGCCGCCCTACGACGTCCTCGACGACATCCTCCAGGCGTACGTCGAGGAGCGGCTCCCGATGGAGGCCATCGCCGCCCGCGGTCACGACGCCGAGACCGTGCGGCGCGTGCTGCGCATGGTGGTGGCGAGCGAGTACAAGCGCCGCCAGGCCGCCCCCGTGCTCAAGGTGAGCGAGAAGGCGTTCGGGGAGGGCCGGCGGTTCCCGATCGCGCACGGGTACCGGTACTGAGCCGCCCCCGCGCCGTGCGGCGGAGCGGCCTCGTACGCGCCCGCTTGCGGCGCCGGGCCCGACGTGGAACGATTCCGCGGTCTCCACCCCCGAGGAGCCTCATGCGCAAGCGCCTGCCGCAGCTCGCCGCCGTCGCCCTCTTGATCGCCGGCGGCGTGGCGGTGGCGCTCGTCCGCGCCCGCGCGCCGGCGCCCGCGCCGTTGCCGGCCCTCGCGGAGCAGATCGCCCTCGTCCAGGGGACGATCCACGAGCTCGGCGCCGCGCGGAACTCCGGCGACTTCACGCAGTTCTGGGCGAGGACGGCCGTCCGCTGGCAGCGGCAGACCACCCCGTCGGAGCTGCGCGACGCGTTCGGCGGGCCGCCGCTCGAGGGCGATCTCACGGCCCTGGATCCGGTCACGCCGGCCATCGAGGGCGCGAAGCTCCTGGGCGAGGACCTCCTCGTGATCCCGGCGCGCTACGATCTCGGGGAGGACCGCCTCTACGTCCGGGGCCGGTACGTGCGCGAGGGTGGCGCCTGGAAGCTCATGGGGCTGCACCTCGGACCGACGCCGATGGACTGACGGCGTCCGCCGGCGGCGCGAGCGCCTCCGCGGCCCGGAACTGCAGCACGAAGCTCGCGCCCTTCCCCGGGCCGTCGCTCTCCGCGTGGATCGAGCCGCCCATGCGCGCGACGTGGTTCGCGCACGTGTGCAGGCCGAACCCGTGGCCGCCGGACTTCGTGGTGAACCCGTAGCTGAACACCCGCAGCAGGTTGGCCGCGGGGATGCCCTCGCCCGCGTCGGTGACGCGGAGCTCGATCCCGTGCTCGCCGCTCCGCAGGCGCACCGTCAGGACGCGCTGGGGCAGCGGCGTCGCCTGCATCGCCTCGATCCCGTTCTTGACGAGGTTCACGAGCACGTGGACGAGCTTGGCGCGCTGCGCGAGCACCGGCGGGGCGGGCGCGAGGTCGCGCACCACCTGCACCGAGTGGCGCGAGAGCGAGCTCTGCTGGATCTTGAGCGCCGTCTCGACCACCGCGCGCAGGTCGAGCGCCTCGTGGAGCAGGGGCTCCCGCTCGCCGCGCGCATACTCCTGGAGCGTCTTGACCGTGTCGCGGATGAGGGTGACGTTCTCCAGCATCTCACGCCCCTCGGCCCGGATCGCCCCGCGCTCCCGGTCGAGCTCCTCCGCCGACCGGCGGAGGTACTGCGCCAGGAGCGGCGCCCGCGCCTCCTTCACGAGGAAGCTCACCAGCGCGTCGGGGCAGCCCTCGAGGAGCTCCGCCGTCTTCACGAGGCCGGCGAGCCGCGGGTCGCCGCACAGGCCCACGATCCGCTCGGCCGACACGCTCACGCTGTTGAGCAGGTTGCCCACGTTGTGCATGAGGCCCACGGCGATCTCGGCCATGCCGGCCCGGTGGGCCGTGTCGGCCACCTGCTTCTGCGCCTCGCGGAGCTGCTCGGTCCGCACGTCGATCCGGGCCTCGAGCTCGGTCGCGTAGCCGCGCACCTCGGCGAGGAGGGCCCGCAGCTCCGTGGCCGCGGTGAGCTGGCTGCCCAGGCTCTCGTAGCCGTTGCCGCTCATGCGGCCGATCTCGCAGACGGCGAACCCGCACTCCTTCCCGCGGGCCTTGACGGTCAGCACCACGAAGCCGTGCCGGTGGGCGGCGGTGAACGCGCCGGGCACGAGCCGGGTCTCCGGGAACGGCCCCGGCGCGGGGTCGAGCGCGACGCTGTCGCTGCACGAGTACTGGAAGTCGAGCTGCGCCAGCCGGCGATCCGGGTCCACGAAGCTCGAGAGGTAGAAGCTCGGGACGCCCATGTTCGGGAGCTGGTCGCGCAGCGCCTGCCAGACCTCCTCCGGATCCACCGGGTTGAGCTGCCACACGCGGCGCAGGACGTTCGCGTCGCGCTCGAGGCCGACCTGCGCGGCCTTGTAGACCTGCTCGACGGCGCTCCCCAGGCGGCGGTACGCAGCGTGCGTGAGCGCGAGCAGCCGGCCCTCGAGCTCCGGCCGCCCCCCGCCGAGCTCCTCGGCCGCCGCGTCGAGCACCTCGAACCAGCGGCGGACCTCCACCTGCCCGGTGTGGCCGGCGCGCTCGAGCGCGACGACGACGTCGCAGAGCGGGTTCGGGTCGTCGGTCGCGAGCCCGGCGAGGAGCGCCTCCGCGAGGCGCAGCGCCCAGCCCCGGTCGCCGACGTTCACCGCCAGCGAGGGGAAGCGGGCCTCGAGT
>JAEYOU010000169.1 GCA_023411405.1 Pseudomonadota bacterium
GACGAGCGCGAGGCCGGCGCCCGCGGCGCCGACGGCGATGACCTGGAGCCGCCCGGGGCGCTCGCGCAGCATCGGCCATCCGAGCACCACCACCCAGAACGGCATCGTGTAGCAGAGCAGGGCGGCCCGACCCGCCGGCCCTTGACGCAGCGCGAACAGGGAGAGCGCGGTGTTCAGGCCGGTCTGGACGACGCCGGCCCAGGCGACCGTCCACGTGGGGCGGGTGAGCCGCGACCGGGCGAAGAGCCCGAGGAGCGCGAGGAGGACCAGCCCCGCGGGCACGAAGCGCCAGGCGGCGAGCTCGAAGGGCCCCACGTACCGGAGGGCCGACTTCATCACGACCCAGTTGTATCCCCAGAGGAACGGGACGAGGAGGAGCGCCGCCAGCGCCCAGGCGGCGCCCGCGCGCCGGTCCGGGGACGTCGATCTTTCCTCGTGAGGGGAGCGCGCCAAGTTGTGTACCTTTCGGAGAAGCTACCATCGCGAAAGGCGCCCGACATGGCCAGGCGAGTCCTCGTGATCGACGTCGGCGGCACCAACGTGAAGCTGCACGTCACCGGGCACGAGGAGACGGTGAAGATCCCGTCGGGCAAGAAGCTCACGCCCGCGCGGATGATGCGCGAAGCGCTCCGGGTCATCGCCGAGCGCGGCTGGAAGTTCGACGCCGTCACCATCGGCGTCCCCGCCCCGATCACCGGGGGCAAGGTGGCGCTCGAGCCCGCCAACCTCGGCCGCGGCTGGACGCGGTTCGACTTCCGCACGGCGGCGCGGAAGCCCGTGCGCCTGGTGAACGACGCGGCCATGCAGGCGCTCGGGAGCTACACGGGCAAGGGCACGATGCTCTTCCTCGGCCTCGGCACCGGCCTCGGCGCGGCGCTCGTCGCGGACGGCACGCTCGTGCCGCTCGAGCTCGCGCGCATGCCGTACAAGGACGGCGAGCTCGAGGACTACGTCGGCGAGCGGGCGCTCCTCCGCCTCGGCAAGCCGGCGTGGCGGAAGACCGTCGATCGCGTCGTGCGCGAGGTGTCGGCGGCCTTCGTGGTGGACGAGGTCGTCCTCGGGGGCGGGAACTCCCGGAAGCTCAAGGCGCTGCCGCCGAAGGCGCGCCTCGGCGCCAACGCGCTGGCGATGGTCGGGGGGGAGCGGCTCTGGGAGGAAGAGGCCCACAGCGGCCGGTCGCGGTTCAGCGCCGCGACGGGGCGCCGCGCGCGGGGCAAGTGAGCGTTTTCTCGCCCGCGGCCTGAGGCCCGATGCCCGGGGCCTCCCCGTCGACGATCGCTTCGCTTCGGGAGTGATCTCCCCCCGCCCCATCCGGTAGCATGCGGGTCACTTCGAACGTCTCGGAGCGGGCGCGCGCGAGGCTCTCGCGCGACTGCCCGGCTTTCCGCCCCCGGCGGAGGAGAGAACGGATGCAAGGCATGGAGGAGGCGGGCGCTGCCCGCGGACGGGCCGAGGGCGAGGCCCGGGCGATCGGTGCGCGGCGGCTCGTCTCCGGCGACGAGGCGGTTGCGGCCGCGGCGCGCGACGTCGGGGTCCACCTCGGGACCGGCTACCCGGGCACCCCGTCGACGGAGATCCTGCAGGTCTTCCACGAGCTCGGCGGTCGGGCCCAGTGGGCGCCCAACGAGAAGGTCGCCCTCGAGGTCGGGATCGGCGCGGCCTTCGGCGGCGCCCGCGCCCTCGTCACCATGAAGCACGTCGGCCTCAACGTCGCGGCGGACCCGCTCTTCACGGCGGCGTACACCGGCGTCACCGGCGGGCTCGTGATCGTCTCGGCCGACGATCCCGGCATGGCCTCCTCCCAGAACGAGCAGGACAACCGGCGGTACGCGGTCGCGGCCGGCCTGCCGATGCTCGAGCCCTCCGACTCGCAGGAGGCGTACGACCTCACCCTCGCCGCGTTCGAGCTCTCCGAGCGCTGGAAGCTGCCGGTCCTGCTCCGGATGACGACGCGGGTCTGCCACTCCAAGACGATCCTGACGCGGCGGACGGACGTGCCCGCTCCCCCGGCCCCGGCCTTCCAGCGGGACATCGCGGCGCGCGTGATGATCCCCGCCTACGCGCGGCCTGCCCACCGGCGGCTCCGGAAGAAGCTCGACGACATCCAGGCCTGGGCGGAGAAGGCGCCCGAGGCCGCCGTCGAGAAGCGGGCCGGCGCCGAGCTCGGCATCATCACCGCCGGCGTCACCGCGCGCCACGCCGCCGAGGCGGCGCCGCGCGCGAGCCTGCTCGAGCTGAAGCTCCTCCACCCGCTGCCCCTCGAGCGGATCCGCGCCTTCGCGCGGAGCGTCGCCCGGTGCGTCGTGATCGAGGAGGGCGACCCCTGCTTCGCCGAGGCGATCGCCGCCGCCGGCATCCGGGTCGAGGCGAAGGACCCGTCGTTCCGGTTCGGCGAGCTCTCGGTCGAGCGCGTGCGCCGGATCCTCGCGAACGACCGCTCCCCGGAGCCGGAGCTGCCGAAGGGCAAGCCCCCGCAGCTCTGCGAGGCGTGCCCGTACCACCCCGTCTACGGCACGCTCAAGAAGCTCGACTGCATCGTCGCGGGCGACATCGGCTGCTACACGCTGGGGGTCCTCCCGCCGTACCAGGGCATGGACACCTGCGTGGCGATGGGCGCGTCGCTGGGCGTCGGCCTCGGCCTCCGCCACGTGCTGCCGGAGCAGGACGCGCGGCGCGTCGTCTCCATCATCGGCGACTCGACGTTCGTGCACACCGGCGTGAACGGCCTCATCGAGATGATCTACAACCCGCCCGCGACCGGCCACGTGCTCGTCGTCCTCGACAACGGGACCACGGCGATGACCGGGCAGCAGGAGCACCCGGGCACGGGCCGGTCGCTCGGCCACGAGCCCACCGGCAAGCTCTCGATCGAGGGGCTCGCCCGGGCCCTGGGCGTCGCGAACGTCCACGTCGTCGATCCGGTCCCGGATCCGGGCGCGTTCGAGAAGGTGCTCGTCGAGAGCCTCGCGAAGCCCGAGCTGACGGTCATCGTGGCCCGCCGCCCGTGCATCCTCGCGGCGGCAGACATCCGGAAGTACGAGAAGGCGGCCGACGCGAAGCGCGCGGCGACCTGCGAGGTGCAGAATGGGTAGCAAGGTCGTGAACGTGATCGTCGCCGGCCTCGGCGGGCAGGGCGTCATCAAGGCGTCCGACATCCTCGCCGACGCGGTCTTCCGCGCCGGGCGCGACGTGAAGAAGGCCGAGATCCACGGGATGAGCCAGCGCGGCGGCTCTGTCACCTCCGACGTCCGCTTCGGCGACGCCGTCCTCTCGCCGATGATCCCCGCGGGCGAGGCCGACTTCCTGCTCGTGCTCGCGCCCTCCGAGATCGCGGTCACGAAGCCGCTCCTCAGGCCCGGCGGCGTGCTCATCCCGCCGGACGCGGTCCCCGAGGAGAAGCTCGCCAACAAGCGCAGCCTCAACGTCGCGCTGCTCGGGATGCTCGCCGCCCAGCTCGACATCCCCGAGGAGCACTGGCAGGCGGCCATCCAGGCCGCGCTCCCGGAGCGGCTCCACGCGGTGAACGACGCCGCGTTCCAGCTCGGCAAGGCGACCCCGCTCCCCCGCTCGTGACCGCAGGAGCTCGTACATGAAGACCCTCTGGAACGATCCCGAAGGCGGCTTCCACCCCGCGAGCGCACCGGACTTCCTCCCGCGCAAGGAGCTCGAGCGGCTGCAGCTCGGCCGGCTCCAGTCCGTCGTGCGGCGGGCGTACGAGCGCGTGCCGCTCTTCCGCGAGCGGATGGACGCGCGGAAGCTCGGGGCCGACGCGATCCGCGCCCTGCCCGACCTCGGCGCGCTCCCCTTCACCGTCAAGACCGACCTCCGCGACACCTACCCCTTCGGCCTCTTCGCCTCCCCGATGAGCGAGGTGGTCCGCCTCCACGCCTCGTCGGGCACGACCGGCAAGCCGATCGTCGTCGCCTACACCGACGCCGACGTGCAGGTCTGGTCGAGCGTGATGGTCCGCTCCTTCGCCGCCTGCGGGCTGCACAAGGGCGACGTCATCCAGAACGCCTACGGCTACGGCCTCTTCACCGGCGGGCTCGGCGCGCACTACGGCGCCGAGGCGCTCGGCGCGACGGTGATCCCGATCTCCGGCGGCAACACCGAGCGGCAGCTCATGGTGCTCGCCGACTTCGGCGTCACGGCCATCTGCTGCACGCCCTCGTACTTCATCCACCTCATCGAGAAGGCCAAGGAGGCGAAGATCGGCTTCGGCAAGCTCAAGGTGGGCGTGTTCGGCGCCGAGCCCTGGTCCGACTCGATGCGCGAGTACATCCAGCAGGAGAGCGGGATCCGCGCCCACGACATCTACGGCCTCTCCGAGATCATCGGCCCCGGCGTCGGCATCGAGTGCGTCCACCGGAACGGGCTGCACCTCTTCGAGGACCACTTCTACCCGGAGATCGTCGACCCGGAGACCGGCGCGGTCCTGCCCGACGGCGCGGAGGGCGAGCTCGTGCTCACGACGCTCTCCAAGGAAGCGATGCCGATGATCCGGTACCGGACCCGGGACATCACCGCGCTCGACCCCGAGCCGTGCGCCTGCGGCCGGACGCTCAGGCGCATCCGGCGAATCGGCCGCCGCTCGGACGACATGTTCATCATCCGCGGCGTGAACGTCTTCCCGTCGCAGGTCGAGACCGCGCTCCTGAAGGTCGAGGGGACGCTGCCGCACTACCAGATCGTCCTCACCCGCGACAGGGGGCTCGACCAGATGGAGGTGCAGGTCGAGGTGACGGCCGAGGTGTTCTCGGACGAGATCCGCGGCCTCCAGGCCCTCCAGGAGACGCTCGGGACCGCCATCGAGCACGTGCTCGGCATCCGCGTGAAGGTGACGCTGGTCGCGCCGCGCACGATCGCCCGGAGCGAAGGCAAGGCGAAGCGCGTGCTGGACAAGCGTAAGGTGTGACGATCAGCGCCCGTGGATTGGGCTGTCGAGGGTCCCAGAGGAGCGGCAGTCTCAGGCCCCGTTCGCCCTGAGCGTAGCCGCGAAGCGGCGAAGTCGAAGGGCGAACGGTCGAGTACAGGAGACCACCATGAAGATCCGTCAGCTCTCGCTCTTCCTCGAGAACCGCCCCGGCCAGCTCCGCCTCCCGTGCAAGATCCTGGGGGACGCGGGCATCCAGGTGCTCACGATGTCGCTCGCCGACACCCAGCAGTTCGGCATCCTCCGCCTCGTGGTGAGGGACTGGGAGAAGGCGAAGGAGGTCCTCGAGGCGCAGGGCGTCGTGGTGAACGTGACCGAGGTCCTGGCGGTGGACGTGCCGGACGAGCCGGGCGGGCTCGCCGACATCCTCGAGGGGTTCGAGCGCGCCGGGCTGGGCATCGAGTACATGTACCCGTTCGCGCGCGGCGCGGCGGCCACCCTGCTCTTCCGCGTGGAGGACCCGGACAAGGCGGAGAAGATCCTCGGCGCCCACGGCGTCCGGCTCGTGCCCGCGGCCGAGCTCCTCGCCCGGACCGGGATGTGAGGGCGCCGTGAGAGCCCCGTTCGAGAACCGGATCTGGGATCCCGCCGAGACGCTCCCCGCCGCCGAGCTGCGGTCTTTGCAGTCGAAGCGGCTCTCCGAGACGCTGGAGCGCGTGGCGCGCGTGCCGTTCTACCGCGAGGCGCTCGCCGCCGCGAAGGTGGACCCCGCCGCCGTCCGCTCGGCCGGCGACGTCCGCCGGCTGCCGTTCACGGTGAAGGACGACCTCCGCCGCACCTACCCGCTCGGCCTCTGCGCCGTCCCGCGCGCCGAGGTCGCCCGCGTCCACGGCTCCTCGGGCACGACCGGGAAGTCCACCTTCGTCGCCTACACGAGGAAGGACCTCGACACCTGGGCCGGCCTCTGCGCCCGGTTCCTCACCGCCGGCGGCCTCCGGCCCGAGCACACCGTCCACATCGCCTTCGGGTTCGGCCTGTTCACCGGCGGCTTCGGCCTCTTCGGCGGCATCGAGAAGGTGGGCTCCGCCATCGTCCCGCTGGGCGGCGGCAACACGCCGAAGCAGATCGAGCTCATCCAGGACCTCCAGGCCGACGTGCTCGTCTGCACGCCGTCGTACGCGCTCCACATCGCCGAGGTGTTCGAGGCGAAGGGGTTCACGCCGGACCGGATCAGCCTGAAGTTCGGCCACTTCGGCGCCGAGCCCTGGACCGAGGAGATGCGGCTCGAGATCGAGCGCAGCCTCGGCCTCCTGGCCTTCAACAACTACGGCCTCTCCGAGGTGATGGGCCCCGGCGTCTCCGGCGAGTGCTGGGCGCGCACGGGCATGCACGTCAACGAGGACCACTTCCTCGTCGAGTGCATCCACCCGGAGACGCTCGAGCCGGTGCCGGACGGCACGCTGGGCGAGCTCGTCTTCACCTCGCTCACCAAGGAGGCGCTGCCCATCCTCCGCTACCGGACGCGCGACCTCGCGATCCTCGACCGGAGCCCGTGCCCCTGCGGTCGCACCGGGGCGCGCATGAGCCGCGTGAAGGGCCGCTCGGACGACATGCTCATCATTCGCGGCGTGAACGTCTTCCCGTCGCAGGTCGAGGAGGCGCTGCTCCGCGTCGAGGGCTCGGCGCCGCACTACCTCATCGAGGTCTCGCGGCCCGGCGCGCTCGACGAGGTGGTCGTCAAGGTCGAGGTGCGCCCGGGCGACTTCAAGGACGAGATGCGCCAGATGGTCGAGCTGCGCGACCGGATCGACCGCGAGATCCACGCGGTCACCGGCATCCGCATGACGGTCGAGCTCGTCGCGCCCAACACGCTCGAGCGCTCGCAGGGGAAGGCGAAGCGGGTCATCGATCACCGGAAGGCGCAGGGGTGAACGGCGGGTCCGCGCCGCTCGAGCCCGCGCCCGGCGCGGGATGGACCGGGCTCGGACCCTCTGCTAGCCTGAAAGGGTCGTGTCGATGGCGCGCTCGTCTCCAAGGGGATCACCCGTGCGAACTCTCAGGTATGCAGCGGCCCTCGTGCTCGCGGTGATGAGCCTCGCTGCGCGGGCCGAGGAGGGCTGGTACGAGAACGTGACACCCGGACACTCCGGGCTCTTCGTCCACGCGGAGCTGGGCGGGAACTGGCTCGGGCCGAAGGTCACCGACCAGGACCGGGACCTGTCGTTCGCCGGAGGCTCCGCGGCGCTGGGCGTCGGTTGGACCTTCGGCGAGGACGTGGTCCTCGGCGGCGAGGCCTGGAGCCTGGTGGGAGTGGACGTCGAGGACACCGGCGCTGGACGGCTCATCCTCGTCGCCAGCGGCCCGATGCTCCGCGCCTACCTCGACCCGGGACGAGCGAACTGGTTCTACTCGGTGACGCCCTCCGTGACCCGGCTCACCGTGACCTCGTCCGACGGGTCGTCCACGAGCAGCAAGTTCGGCGGGGGCGTCCGGTTCGCGATCGGCAAGGAGTGGCTGCGCCGTCCGTCTCGCTGGGGAGTCGGCTTCGCCGCCCACCTGGGCTACGCGTCGAACCGGATGAGCAACCACAGCAGCGAGACCGTCTCGATCCTGACGACGGGCCTCAGCCTCTCGCTGACGATGAACTGACCTGGAGTCCGCTCGCCCTGAGCCTGTCGAAGGGCGAGCGGAGCCGGAGCCGTACGCCGCCTCCGCGCCTTCGCGGGACGCTGCACCGGGGGCGGCCGCCCGCCGATCCCCTCACTCCTCCCCGACGACCCGCACCATGCTCTTCGCGCCGGCGCCCGCCGCCGGCACCTCCACCCGCGCGATCGTCCCACCGCCCTCGCGATCGAGGAGCGCGATCGTCCCGCCGTGCGCCTCGGCGACCTTCTTCGCGAGCGCGAGGCCGAGGCCCGTGCCCTTCTCGCGCGTGGTGAAGAACGGACGGAAGAGGTTCTCCCGCGCGCCGCGCGAGAGCCCGGGGCCGCGGTCGCGCACCTCGAGCACGGCGGTCCGCGGGCCGCCCACGGCGGTCACGACCACCTCGCTGCCCGCGGGGGCGGCCTCGAT
>JAEYOU010000199.1 GCA_023411405.1 Pseudomonadota bacterium
GGTGACGCCGGGGCACGGGCCGATCGGCCGCGCCGCCGCCGACGGCGTAGCCTGGGTGATCGGCGACGCCGCGCCGGCCGGCGACCCCGACCTCACCGCGGTCGTGCCGCTCGTCGCCGAGGAGCGCGTCGTGGGCGTGCTCGCGATCTGGAAGCTCCTTCCGCAGAAGCCGGAGCTCCGCCCGTCGGACCGGCAGGTGCTCGCGCTCCTCGGGCCGCACGCCGGCCGGGCGCTGTTCCTCACCGCGGAGCGGAAGCGTCGCGCGCGCGCGGCGTAGCCGCCGCGACCGGACCGGCCATGGCCAACGAACCCGCGGGCGGTGAGCTCTCGATCTCCCGCGCGCAGCTCCTCGAGGCGTTCCTGGTCGAGGCGGGGGAGATCCTCGCCACGCTCGAGCAGGGGCTGCTCGCGCTCGAGCGGGAGCCCGGCGACGCGGAGACGATCCACGCGCTGTTCCGCGCGGCGCACACGCTCAAGGGCTCGGCGGGCCTGGTCGGGCTCGACGCCGTGCGCGACCTGGGGCACGACCTCGAGTCCCTGCTCGAGCGGGTGCGCGCGAAGGCGCTGCGGGCGGACGACGGGGTCGTGACGCTCCTCCTGCGCTCGCTCGACGTCCTCAGGAAGATCGTCGCGGCCGGCGGCGCGGCGCCGCCGGAGCTCGCTCCGCTGCGAGAGGAGCTGGTGCGGGCTGCGTCCGGTGACCGCTCGTGCTTCGACAAGCTCAGCACGAGCGGACAGGAAGCTGCGCAGGGCGCGGGCCTGGACCCGAGCGCGAGCTCCGATGGTCCGCTCGCCCTGAGCTTGTCGAAGGGCGAGCGGCGCGCGGATCCCGCCGCCCTCGTCACCGCCGCCGTCGCCCCGCCCCGCGCCGCCGCGCCCACCGGCGCGCGCACGCTGCGCGTGGACGTCGCCCGGCTCGACCGGATGCTCGACCTCGCCGGCGAGATCGGCATCTCGCGCGGGCGCATGGCGGACATGCTCGAGCGGCGGGACGTGGCGCCCGAGGAGCTGCTCGAGGCGCACCGCGCGGCCGACCGCCTCTACCACGACCTGCAGGACCTCGTCATGCAGGCGCGCCTCGTGCCGCTCGGCGCCACCTTCCGCCAGCACCAGCGCACGGTGCGGGACCTGGCCGCCGCGCAGGGGAAGCAGGTCCGGCTCGTGCTCGAGGGCGAGGACGTCGAGGTGGACACCGCGGTGGTGGAGCACATCCGCGACCCGCTCACGCACATGGTCCGGAACGCGGTGGACCACGGGATCGAGGCGCCCGAGACCCGCGCGGCCCGCGGCAAGGAGCCCTGCGGGACGATCACCCTCCGCGCGTTCCACGAGGGGTCGCTCGTGGTCGTGCAGGTCGCGGACGACGGCCACGGGCTCGACCGGGAGCGGATCCTGCGCCGCGCCGTGGAGCGGCGGCTCGTCGCCGACGGGGCGAGCCTCTCGGACGACGACGTGTTCGCCTTCGTCTTCGAGCCCGGCTTCTCCACGCGCGACCAGGTGTCCGACGTGTCGGGCCGCGGCGTGGGGCTCGACGTCGTGCGCAGGAACGCCGAGGCGCTCCGCGGCTCGGCGGCGGTGTCGAGCGCGCAGGGCGCGGGGACGACCCTCTCGATGCGGCTCCCGCTCACGCTCGCGATCATCGACGGCTTCCGGGTGCGGGTCGGCGACGACGTCTACATCCTGCCGCTCGACGCGGTGGCGGAGTGCCTGGAGCTGCCGCCGGAGCGCGCTCCGGGGCGGACGGGGGTCCTCGATCTCCGGGGGAAGCCGGTCCCCTACCTCCGCCTGCGGCACCAGCTCGGTCACGCGGGCCCGCCGCCGGCGCGCGAGAACGTGGTCGTCGTGAGGCACGGGGGCGCGGCGGTGGGGCTCGCGGTGGACGCGCTCCTCGGCGAGAGCCAGACCGTCATCAAGCCGCTCGGGCGGATGTTCCAGGCGGTGCGCGGCGTGTCGGGGTCCACCATCCTGGGCGACGGCCGGGTCGCCCTCATCCTGGACGTCGCGGCGCTGCTGCGGGAGGCCCTCCCGCGCGCCGCGGCGGCGGCGTGAGGCGCCGTGCTCCGCGCCGTCCGCGCCGCGCCGGCCACGCCGCACCAGGCCCCCCTGGAGGATCGGGACTTCGCGCGCCTCCAGGCGCTCATCCAGCGCGAGGCCGGCATCCACCTCGGGCCGCAGAAGCGGTTCCTCGTGATCGGGCGGCTCTCCCGGCGCATCCACGAGCTCGGCCTGCCGTCGTTCCGGGAGTACTGCGCGCTCGTCGAGGGCGACGCGGCCGAGCGGATCCAGATGCTCGACCGGATCGCCACCAACGAGACGCACTTCTTCCGCGAGCCGCGCCACTTCGAGCTGCTGGCCCGCGAGGTCCTCCCGCGGTGGGCGCGCGAGGCCGAGCAGGGGCTGCGGCCGAGGAGGCTCCGCGCCTGGAGCGCGGCGTGCTCGACGGGGGAGGAGCCGTTCACGCTGGCGATGGTCCTCCTCCGCGCCTTCCCGCCCGGCTCGGGCTGGGAGCTGGACATCCTCGCGAGCGACATCTCCACCCGCGTCCTCGGGCGCGCGCGCGAGGCGGTCTGGCCCATCGGCCGGGCGCAGGAGATCCCGGAGGCCGACCGGAAGCAGTTCATGCTGAAGGGGGTCGGATCGCAGGCGGCGCTCATGCGCGCCGGTCCAGACGCGCGGGCGATCGTGCGGTTCGCCCGGATCAACCTGGTCGAGGATCACCCCGGGGTGGGCGAGATGGACCTCGTCTTCTGCCGGAACGTCCTCATCTACTTCGACGCGCCGACGAAGAACGCCGTGGTCGCCCGGCTCGCGCAGCACCTCGCCCCCGACGGCTACTTCTTCCTGGGCCACGCCGAGAGCCTCGCCGGCTCGCCGGTCCGCATGCAGTCGGTCGCGCCGAGCGTCTACCGCCACCCCGGCGCGGCGCAGCGGAGGGCCAGGTGAGCGTGCCCGCCCGCGCCGGCGCGCGTCCGCGCGTCCTCGTGGTGGACGACTCGGCCGTGGTGCGCCAGGCGCTCGGGGCGCTCCTCGGCGCGGCGGGGATGGACGTCGACGTGGCGGCCGACCCGCTGTTCGCGCAGGAGAAGATCCGCCGCGCGCGGCCCGACGCCATCGTGCTCGACGTCGAGATGCCGCGCATGGATGGGCTCACGTTCCTGCGCATCCTCATGGCGGGCGAGGATCCGGTCCCGGTGGTCATGTGCTCGAGCCTCGCCGGCCCCGGGACCGACGTCGTGCTCCAGGCGCTCGACGACGGCGCGGTCGCGGTGATCGAGAAGCCCCGGCTCGGCGTGAAGGGGTTCCTGGAGGACTCGGCGGCGCGGATCCAGGAGGCGGTGCGCGGCGCGCTCCACGCGCGCGTCCGCCGCCGCGCGCCCGCCCCGGCGCGGCGGCACGACGTCTCGGAGGTGCTCCCCGCGG
>JAEYOU010000211.1 GCA_023411405.1 Pseudomonadota bacterium
CTCGAGGCCCGCGGGTTCGCGCGCTCCGCCGAGGAGCTCCGGCGCGTCGTCGTGGCCGTGCGCCAGGGCCGGCCGGTCTACGTCGAGGACCTCGCCACCGTCGTGGACGGTCCGGAGCCCGAGCCGCCCGTCGTGCTCACTGCCTCGCGCGCGCGGCCCGGGTTCGAGCAGGCCGCGAGCGTGGTGGTGGCGAAGCGCCCCGGCACGAACGCCACCGAGCTCGCCGACGCGGTGCTCGCCAAGGTCGAGGCCCTCCGCGGCGGCCTTCTCCCCGCGGCGGTGGACGCGACCGTGACCCGCAACTACGGCGCCACCGCGGGGGAGAAGTCGGACGAGCTGATCGAGCACCTCCTCATCGCGACCCTCTCGGTCATCGCCCTCATCCTCGTCGCGATGGGCTGGCGGTCGGCGCTCGTCGTCGCCGTGGCCGTCCCGGTCACGCTGGCGCTCACCCTCGTGCTCACCTACCTGAACGGCGCGACGCTCAACCGCGTCACCCTGTTCGCGCTCATCTTCTCGATCGGCATCCTGGTGGACGACGCGATCGTCGTGGTGGAGAACATCCACCGGCACCTCTACCTCCCCGGGCCGCCCCGCCCCTTCACCCGCGTCGTCCTCGACGCCGTGGACGAGGTCGGCAACCCGACGATCCTGGCGACGTTCGCGGTCATCGCGGCGATCCTCCCGATGGCCTTCGTCCGGGGCCTCATGGGGCCGTACATGCGGCCCATCCCGGTAGGCGCCAGCGTGGCCATGATCTTCTCGCTCGTGATCGCGTTCGTCGTGAGCCCGTGGGCCGCGCTCCGGGTGTTCCGGCGCGAGGCGCGGATGCCGGCGCTCGATCCGGCCGGGATGCACCCCGCCGATCCGGCGCGCGAGGCGCCCGCGCCCGAGCGCGACCTGCCCTCCGCCCACGCCGAGTCCGCGCCCGAGGGGCGGCTCGCCCGCGTCGATCGCCGGGTGATCCGGTGGCTCATCGGGTCGGGCAAGGTCCGCCTGGGCTTCCTCGCCGTGGTCGGCGTCCTGCTGCTCGCCGCCGGCGGGCTGCTCGTCCTGGGCGCGGTCGAGGTGAAGATGCTGCCGTTCGACAACAAGCGGGAGTTCCAGGTCCAGCTCGACCTCCCCGCGGGGGCGGCGCGGGAGACGTCGCTCGCGCTGGGGCAGCAGGTCGCGCGGCGGCTCCTGGCCGAGCCCGAGGTCGAGAGCGTGCAGGTGCACTCCGGCGTGGCGGCGCCGTTCACCTTCGTCGGCATGGTCCGACACAGCTTCCTGCGCGAGGCGCCGGAGCAGGTGGACCTCCAGGTGAACCTGCTCCCCAAGGACGAGCGGGACGCGTCGAGCCACGCCATCGCGGTGCGCGTCCGGCCGGAGATCGAGCGGCTCGCCGCGGCCGAGGGGGCCCGGGTGAAGGTGGTCGAGATCCCGCCCGGCCCGCCGGTGCTGGCGACGATGGTGGCCGAGGTGTACGGCCCGAGCGCCGGCGAGCGTGACCGGATCGCCGCCGAGGTCCGGAGCGCCTTCCGCTCCGTCCCCGGCGTCGTGGACGTGGACTCGACCCTCAACCCGACGCTGCCGAAGATCCATCTGACCGTGGATCGCGAGAAGGCCGCCCTGCACGGCGTGCAGCCCGCGCACGTCATCCAGACGCTCGCGGCGGCCGGCCAGGGCGCGCCGCTCGGGACGTTCCACGTCGAGCGGGGCGCCTCGCAGGTCCCCGTCGTCCTCCAGCTCGCGCCCGCGCTCCGCAGCCGCCTGGACACGCTCCTCTCGCTGACCGTGCCGGGCGCGCGCGGCCTCGTCCCGCTCTCCGAGCTGGTCCGCGTGGAGGAGACCCGCGAGGACCCCGAGATCCAGCACAAGAACCTGATGCCGGTCGCCTACGTCACGGCCGACCTCGCCGGGGAGATCGAGAGCCCGCTCTACGCCCTGCTGGCGCTCGACCGGAAGCTCTCCGGGCTGCGGAGCGCCGCCGGCGCACCCGTGCCCTTCCTCGGTCTCGCCCACCCCGCGGACACCGAGACGCCCTCGGTGAAGTGGGACGGCGAGTGGCACATCACGCTCGAGGTCTTCCGGGACCTCGGCCTCGCCTTCGCGGCGGTGCTGCTCCTCATCTACGTGCTCATGGTCGGCTGGTTCCAGTCCTTCCGCATGCCGCTCGTGATCCTCGCGCCCATCCCGCTCTCGCTCGTCGGCATCCTCCCGGCCCACGCGCTGCTCGGCACCTTCTTCACCGCCACGAGCATGATCGGCTTCATCGCCGGCGCCGGCATCGTGGTCCGCAACAGCATCATCCTCGTGGACTTCGCCGAGCTGAAGCTCACCGAGGGGATGCCGCTCGCGGCCGCGGTGGAGGAGGCGGTGCGCGTCCGGTTCCGGCCCATGGCGCTCACCGCGCTCGCGGTGATCGTGGGCAGCGCGGTGATGCTCGCCGACCCCATCTTCCAGGGGCTCGCGGTGGCGCTCATGTCGGGCGCCGTGGCGGCGACCCTCCTCTCGCGATATGCAGTCCCGGTGCTCTACGTCATGCTGGCCCGCGGGGGCCGCGCCGCGGAGCTGCAGCGCCGGGCGCCCGCCCCGGCGCCCGGGGCCGTCCCGGCGACCCACGCGGCCTGAACGGAGGACCCGATGCACGAGTTCGATGCCAGGGCCCGGAGCTGGGACGAGCCCGCCAAGATCGACCGGGCCCACGCGGTGGCGGAGCGGATCGCCGCGCGGGTCCCGGTGCTCGCCCAGGCCCGCGTGCTCGAGGTTGGCGCGGGCACGGGCCTGCTCGGGTTCGCGCTGCGCGACCGCGTGAAGCACGTCACCCTCGTGGACGGCTCGGCGGAGATGGTCGCGGTCGCCGGGGAGAAGCTCCGCGCGCAGGGCGCCTGCAACGTGGACGTCGTGAAGCTCGATCTCGAGCGGGAGCCGCTCCCCGCGGCGCGCTACGACGTGGTCTGCGCGCTCCTCGTCCTCCACCACGTCCACGACGTCGAGGCCCTGCTCCGGAAGCTCCACGGCGCGCTCGATCCGGGCGGCTACCTGTGCCTCTCCGATCTCGACGCGGAGGACGGGTCGTTCCATGGCGCCGACTTCGGCGGGCACCAGGGCTTCGATCGCGCGGCGCTCGCCGCGCAGCTCGGGCGCGCCGGGTTCGTCGACGTCCGCTTCGAGGACGCGTTCCAGATCCAGAAGCCGGTGGCGGGCGGCGCGACGCGGAGCTTCCCCGCGTTCCTCGCGGTCGCGCGGAGCGCGCCATGAGCGCCGTATCTCCCGGGAGCGACGCGCCGGCGCGCCGGCCCTGGCACCGGCGGTACCTGTTCACGGCGATCTCCGCCGCGCTCGGGGCCGTCCTCGCCGGCGCCTACGCCTACTTCATCGGCTGCAAGACCGGGACCTGCCCGATCACGTCCGACGTCCCCACGGCCTCGATCTACGGGTCGATCGTTGGGCTGCTCGTCGGCTGGCCCGGGCGGCGGGACCGGGCGGGCGGCGCGAGGTAGAGAGCGAGCCGCGGCCCGAGGGGGCGGTGCGTGTCCGTGGCGCGGCGAACCTCGCCGTCCTGCGAACCCCCCGGCCGGCTCCCGGCTCCTAAGGTGTGGCAGGATGCGACGCGCCGCCCGTGGCGGCGCGGAGTGGGACGAGGAGGGTAGGGATGGCGACGAGGCTGCTCATCATCGGGGGCGTGGCGGCGGGGGCGACCGCGGCGGCGCGCGCGCGGCGCATCAGCGAGGACGCGGAGATCACGCTCCTCGAGCGCGGGCCGTACGTCTCGTACGCGAACTGCGGGCTCCCGTACTTCGTCTCCCGCGACATCGAGCAGCGCTCGAAGCTCCTGCTCCAGACGCCCGAGGGGTTCGCGCGCCGGTACCGCGTCACGGCGCTGGTGAACACCGAGGCGCTGGAGCTCGATCGCGCCGGGCGGCGCGTCCGCGTCCGCGGCGCGGAGGGCGAGCGGTGGCTGCCTTACGACGCGCTCCTCCTCGCGCAGGGCGGGAACCCCGTCGTCCCGCCGGTGCCGGGCGGGGACGCGCCGCACGTGTTCCGCCTCTGGACCGTGCCCGACATGGACCGGGTGGACGCGTTCCTCGAGCGCGAGAAGCCGCGGACGGCGGTGGTGGTCGGCGGCGGGTTCATCGGCCTGGAGATGGCCGAGGCGTTCCGCAAGCGCGGGCTCGAGACGACCGTCGTCGAGCTCCTCCCGACGGTGATGGCGGTCATGGATCGCGAGTTCGGCGTGCGGATCGCCGGCGCGCTCGAGGCGAACGGCGTCGCGGTCGTCACCGGCGCGGCCGTGAAGGCGGTGCTCCCGGCGGAGCGGCAGGTGGAGCTCGCGGACGGGCGGAAGCTCCCGGCGGACGTGGTGCTCTTCTCCGTCGGCGTCCGGCCGGAGCTCGCGCTCGCGCGCGCCGCCGGGCTCGAGACCGGGCCGACGGGCGCGCTCCTCGTGGACGATCACCTCCGCACCTCCGACCCGCACGTCTGGGCCGCCGGGGACATGGTCGAGCTCCGGCACAAGGTCTCGGGCCGCCGCGCCCGGATCCCGCTCGCCGGCCCCGCCAACCGGCAGGGCCGGGTCGCCGCCTCCAACGCGCTCGGCGTGCCGATGCGGTACGGCGGCGCGCTCGGGACGAGCGTGGTGAAGATCTTCGAGGCCACCGCGGGCATGACGGGGCTCTCGGAGCGCGCGGCGCGCGAGGCGGGCTTCGACGTCGGCGTGGCGGTGATCCACAAGGACCACCACGCGGGCTACTACCCGGGCGCGGAGGAGCTCACGCTCGCGCTCGTCCACGACCGGAAGACCGGCCGGCTCCTCGGGGCGCAGGCGTTCGGGAAGGCCGGCGTGGACAAGCGGATCGACGTCGCCGCCACGGCGCTGCACGGCGAGATGACGCTCGCCGACCTCGCCGAGCTCGATCTCGCGTACGCGCCGCCGTACTCGTCGGCCAACGATCCGCTCAACCTCGTGGCGTTCGTCGCCGAGAACGATCGGACGGGCTTCAGCCCGGTCGTCACCGCGGCGGCGCTCCGCGCCGAGCTGGCGTCGGAGGCGCCGCCCGTCGTGCTCGACGTCCGGACCGAGCGCGAGTGGCGAGACGGGCACGTGCGCGGCGCGGTGCACGTCCCCGTCGACGAGCTCCGGGCGCGCGCGCAGGAGCTGCCCCGCGGGCGGCGGATCGCCGTCCACTGCCGCTCGGGCTTCCGCGGGCACCTCGCCCTGCGCACGCTGCGCGCGCTCGGGTACGAGGACGTGGTGAACGTCACGGGCGGAAGCGTGAGCATGCGCGCCGAGGGCGGGTTCGAGTGGGAGGCGTCGTGAAGCTGATCTGGATCCTGTTCTTCGTCGCCGTGGCGCTCCTCCTGGCCCGGCGCTTCATGGGAGGCACGCGCGTGAGCCAGGCGGTGGTGATGGAGAAGATCAAGGCGGGGGCGAAGGTCGTGGACGTCCGGTCGCCGGGGGAGTTCCAGGGAGGCGCCTACCCCGGCGCGGTGAACATCCCGGTGCAGGAGCTCGAGGCGCGGATCTCCGAGCTCCCGAAGGACCGTCCCATCGTCCTCTACTGCGCCTCCGGCGCGCGCAGCGCCGCCGCGGAGCGGATGCTCCGCGCGCGCGGCTACGGCGACGTCGTGAACGGCGGCGGGCTGTTCCAGATGCCGCGGTGAGCCCAGCGGCGCGGGCCCCCGGCCGCGGCGCGGTCGAGGTGCTACGCCGAGCCCCTCCGCACGAGCAACGGCTCGAGGAGGACGGTCTCGGGCTTCTCCAGGATCTCGGCGGTCTTCTCCGCCGCGAGGCGGAGGGCCTCCTGGGCGATCCGCGCCATCGGCTGGCGGATGGTGGTGAGCGGCGGGTCCGAGATCGCCGCGATGGGCAGGTCGTCGAAGCCGACCACCGCCAGGTCGTTCGGGACGCCGAGGTTGTGCTCCCGCGCCGCGGCGAGGATGCCGCCCGCCGCGGTGTCGCCGGCCGCACAGAAGATGCCGTCGACCATGCGGCCGCTCTTCAGGAACGACGCCACGGCGCTGAGGCCGTCCTTGCGTGAGTACTCGACGCACGAGTGCACACGGTCCGGCGACAGCCGCAGGCCCGCCTCGGCCAGCGCGCGCTCGAACCCCTGCCGCCGGCGCACGGCGTTGTAGTGCGCGGGGGGCGTCGTCGGCCCGGCGAGCAGCCCCAGGACCTTGCGCCCCTTCTCGATGAGGTGTCGGCCGGCCAGGTACCCGGCCTTCACGTTGTCGCAGGCGACCGAGCTCGCCCCCTCCACCTCCTCGTCCACGGTGATGACCGGGATGCCGGCGGCGCGGAAGGGCGGCACCTCGGCAGGCTTGGGCGCGAACGTCAGGCTGATGACGGCGTCGACCCTCGGCTCCATCTCGACGATCTTGCTGAAGCGGTCGTGCAGGAAGGTGTCGTCCTCCCGCCGCACGAGCCCCACCTCGACCAGCTCGTGGTCCGGTCCGGCGGCCTTCGTGAGCTCCGCCATGATCGAGCGGGTGAAGTTCCAGGTGAAGCTCACGGCCGCGACAGCGATCCGAACGCCCATTGCTCCATCGTCCCAACTGGGAGCAAACGGATCAAGTCCGCAGCCGGGGGTCTTGCGCGTTCAGTGGTCCCCGGCCGCGGCCGTCGCGGCCGGGGGCGGTCCGGCGCGCAGGGCGCGCCCGAGGGCGAGCAGGAGCGCGCCGGTGCCGAAGAGGAGCGCCGCGAGCGCCACGAGCCACCCGAGGACCGGGACGGCGCCGACCAGGGCGAGCAC
>JAEYOU010000218.1 GCA_023411405.1 Pseudomonadota bacterium
CCCCGGTGGAGCCCGCGCCGTCGCCTCCGCCCGCGGCCGGCGGCGGTCTCCCGGGGCCGAAGCCGTCATGACGAGCTCCGTGCCCAGGCTCCCGCCCGGCTCGCCGGAGCCGGAGAACGAGGTCCGGCTCACCTTCGTCGAGCACCTCCGCGAGCTGCGCGTGCGGCTCCTGCACGCGCTCTACGGCGTGGGCGCGGGCATGGCCGTCGCCGGCTGGTTCGTGCCGCGGGTCCGGAGCTGGCTCCTCGCCCCGGTGCTCGCGGCGCTCCCGGAGGGCGATCAGACCATCAAGTTCACCGGCGCGCTCGACCCGTTCATGAACAGCCTGCGCATCATGCTCGTCGGCGGGATCTTCCTCTCGGCGCCGTGGGTGCTGTGGCAGCTCTGGCTGTTCATCGCGCCCGGGCTCTACAAGCGCGAGAAGCGGATGGTCTTCCCGTTCCTGTTCTTCGGGACGCTGCTCTTCTACGCGGGCGCCGCGTTCTGCTACTGGGTGGTCATGCCGCAGGCGTTCCCGGCGATGCTCTCCTTCGCCGCGGATCCGATCCTCCAGCCCATGCTGACGCTCGACGCGCAGTACTCGCTCGTGCTCGGCATGCTCCTCGGCTTCGGCGTCGTCTTCGAGCTGCCGGTGGTGATCGCCTTCCTGGCGATGGTCGGCCTGGTCACCCCGCGGTTCCTGACCAGGTACCGCCGCCACGCGATCATCGCGAACGTGGCCCTCGCCTCGATCATCACGCCCACGGGCGACCCCATCAACCTCGCCATCATGGCCGTCCCGATGATCGTCTTCTACGAGATCGGGATCCTGCTCGCCCGCATCCTCGGGAAGAAGCCGGCGCGGGCGGCGACGGGTGCCTCATGACGCTCACGATCGTCGCGATCCTCCTCGCGAGCATGATCCTGATGCGCAACCTGCCGCGCGCGCTCCAGGCGCTCCGGCGCCCCCGCCAGGGCGGTACGGGCGGGGTGGTCGCGATCGTGAACGTGCTGCTCGCGTTCGCCATCCTGGTCACGGCCCTCGTCCAGAGCCTCGCCGGGGCAGGACTCGGGCGCTGATCGAGATTACCTTCTCCGGCGGAAAGGGACCCCCTGATGTATCGCCCGCGGCGGACGCGTGACCTCGGCAGCTCCTTCACCTTCGGCGGGCGGATCCCCGCGGCCGTCGGGCTCCTCCTGGTGCTCATGCTGCTCGCGACGATCGTCGCGTGGCTGGGCAGCGGCGCGTGGGCGCCGCTGGTCCCGGGCACGCTGGTCGGGGGGCAGTGGTGGCGGCTCGTCACCTATCCGCTCGTGCAGCCGGCCCCGTTGAGCCTCCTCTTCGGAGGGCTGGTCGTCTGGTTCTTCGGGCCGACCCTGGCGTACGACTGGGGCGAGCGCCGCTTCCTCGCGCGGGTGCTCCTCATCACGGTCGGTGCGGCCCTCGTGACGCTGCTCCTCGCGGCGGTGCTCCGGAAGGACTTCGCGTACGTCGGGATCTGGGCCCTCGTCGATGGGCTCATCTTCTCCTGGGCGCTCCGGTACCCGAACCAGCAGATCCTGATCTACTTCGTCATCCCGGTCACGGGCCGCGTGATGGGGATCATCACGCTCGCCGTGAACGCCCTCTACCTCCTGTTCGCCGTCTCACGCCCCGGCCCGGCGGGCGGGCTCGCCGGCCTGGTGCAGTTCACGCCGCCGCTCGCCGCCCTGGGCATCGCGTACGCGCTCGAGCGCGGGCGGTTCGCGCTCCCGCTCCGGCGCTGGCGGCTCGGCCTGCGCGAGTGGCGCCTCGAGCGGCAGCTGCGGCGCCGCTCCCGCCACCTGCAGGTGGTCGGCAAGAACGGCACGCGCGGGAAGCAGTGGATGAACTGATCGAACGCGGGCTGCGCCCCTCCCCCCGCGTTGCGCGCGGGGCCGCCGCCCCGCCGGTCAGCTCACCGCCACCTGCTTCACCGCGGCCTGGTAGACCCAGATCCGCCCCGTGCTCGTGCGGGCGTCCGCCGGGATCATGTAGAAGCCGAAGGCGCCCTCGCGGTAGTCCGGGCTGAACCCTGCCACCTGGCGGCCGTCCCGGAAGGTCACGCGCACGCGGCTGCCGTGCGGCGCGGCGGGCTGCTCGCCCGGCGCCAGCATGAAGAAGATCGCCTTCACGTTGGCCGTCGCGACCGCCTCGGCCGGCCCTCCCTGGGTGGCCGCGAGGTCGAGCTCCGCCGCCGCCAGGTCCGCGTTCTCGATGAAGCCGCGCTTCACCTGCCCCTCGAGCGTGTGGACCACGACGCGGTGGGCGCCGTGCACGTAGAAGTCCTCGGCCGGGACGCCCGGATCGAGGACCTCCGGCTCCGGCGCGTCGACGACGTCGACGGGCAGCTCCGCCTCGGCGGCGAGGGGCGCGGCCGGCTCCGGCGCTTCCCCGGGCGGCACCTCGTACGCCGCAGGATCGTACGCGGCAGGTTCCTGGGCAGGCTCGGCCGCGGCGGTCGCGAAGAGCCCGGCATCGTACGGCGCCGGCGCGTCCGGGGGCGCCGCCTCCTCGACGGGCTCCACCACGTCGGCCGGGACCTCCTCGATGAGGGCATCGCCGTCGAGCGTGGGGAGCTCCTCCTCCGGCAGCTCCGACTCGTGCGCGTTCGGCGCGGCGAGGTCGAACCCAGCGGTCTCCGGCGCCGCGGAGGGCTCGGCGTGCAGGGCGAGGGCGCTCGCGTCCGCCGCGAGGTCGATCGCCTCGTGCGCGGGGTGCGCCGGCGAGTTCCCGGGGCTCCCTGCCCAGGAGAGATCGCCGGCGTCGTCGCCGTCGGTCAGCTCGGGCGCCGAGAAGTCGAGCGCCGCGGACGGCGGATCCGGCGGCGCCGCCGGGTACGGGTCGTCTGCAGGGAGATCCTGGTCCGGCGCCGGGGCGTCCCAGGCCGTGGGCTCCGCCGCGGCGGCGGGCGCGGAAGCCCACTCCGGCGCAGCCGCGTCGGCGCTGGCGTCGAAGGAGCCGCCGGACGCGAGCGCGAACCCCTGGTCGATCGCGCCGGGCTCGGGCTGCCACCCTGGCGCCTCGCTCGAGGCCATCGCCTCCGCAGCGTGGAAGTCGGTCACTGCCGCGAGGTCGGCCTCACCGGCGACCTCCATCGGCTCTGCCGCGGCCTCCGGATCGCCGAAGGTCTGGGCCATCTCCGGTCCGACCCGCGCCTCGGCCGCAGGATCGAACGGGAGGAGCGCCTCGAGCTCCGGACCCGGGGCCGCGGCCGGATCGGCCGTGTCGTCGTAGCTGCCGAAGTCGATCGGCCCCGGAGGTGGTGGAAGCGGCTCCTCGCTCGGGGCCGGCGTCGCGCCCGGATCGCCGAACTGCGCATCCCAGGACGCGTTGTCGTACTCGCCGCCGGCGGCGGGAGCCCACGCGGGCGCGTCGGCCTGCGTCGCCTCCGTGCCGTCCGGTGCGACGTCGCCCCAGTCCGGATGCGGTCCGGGCGCCGCTGCGTTTGGGTCGTTCGGGTCGAACGCAGCGGCGGCGTTCGGGTCCCACGCAGCGGCGGCGTTCGGGTCGAACGCAGCGGCGGCGTTGGGGTCGTACGCGGCGGCGTTGGGGTCGTACGCAGCGGCGTTGGGGTCGTACGCAGCGGCAGCGTTGGGGTCGTACGCAGCGGCGGCGTTGGGGTCGTACGCAGCCGCGTTGGGATCCCACGCAGCATTGGGGTCGTACGCACCCTCCTGTGCCAGCGATCCGGGATCGAACAGCCCTTCGGCGGCCTGCGCCTGCTCATCCCCGGCGGGCGCGTAGGGCTGCTCCTCGTACGCCGCGTGGGCTGGCTGCTCCTCCGCGGGCGGCTCGATCTCGCCGATGGGCTCGGGCGAAGGCTCGGGCGCCGGCGGCGGCCGGTTCCGGAGGCCCGCGGGCAGGAGCGACTCGCGCAAGCGTGCTGCGGCGGCCGAGACGTCGAACCCAGGCTTCGATGCTGCCGCGCTCGTCTCCCCGCCCACGAGGTCGCGCAGCTCGCCGTACCGGATCTCCTCGTCGGCCGTGAGCCCCTGGGTCTGCCGCTTCTGGTCGAGGAAGCGGAACTCCTTCATCACGCTGCGCGGATCGGGCATAGACGTTCAAGGTCCCGGGCGCTGGCCCGGCTCCGTCGGGATGATACCCCGCGATCCCGGGGTCACCAAAACCGGAGGACGCGGACGGCTTGCGTTCCCGGGCGCCTCCGACCATCTATTCCAGCCCCATGCCTCTCCCCATCCTCCAGCCGAGGAAGCGCTCCACCGCCCCGCCGGTCCAGGCGTTCCTGCCGACCACCCGCGAGGAGATGAAGGCGCGCGGCTGGGACGAGCTCGACGTGCTGCTCGTGACGGGCGACGCATACGTGGACCACCCGAGCTTCGGCGCGGCGGTGATCGGGCGCGTCCTCGAGGCGGCGGGATATCGGGTGGGCATCGCCGCGCAGCCGGACTGGCGGTCGGCGGCCGACGTCGCGGCCATGGGTCGCCCACGGCTCTTCGTGGGGGTCACCGCCGGTGCGATGGACTCGATGGTGAACCACTACACCGCCCACAAGCGGCCGCGGTCGGACGACGCCTACACCCCCGGCGGCGCCGCCGGCCGCCGCCCCGATCGCGCGGTGGCGGTCTACGCCCGGCTCGCCCGCGCCGCGTTCGGCCCGCACACGCCCATCGTCATCGGCGGCATCGAGGCCTCGCTCCGCCGGATCGCGCACTACGACTACTGGGACGACCGCGTGCTCCCGTCGGTGCTGATCCCGTCGGGCGCCGACCTCCTCGTCTACGGCCAGGGCGAGCGGCCGGTGCTGGAGATCGCCCGCCGCCTCGCCTCGGGTGAGGACATCTGCGGCCTCGTGGACGTGCCCGGCACGGCGCTCGCGCTCCCGGACCTCGCCATCGCCGGCCTCGACGCGCGCTCGCGCAAGGTGATCGAGCTGCCGCCGCTCGAGGAGGTCCTCGTCGACAGGGCGCGGTTCGCCGAGTTCAGCCGCCTCTACCACCTCGAGCACAACGCCGACAACGCGCGCCTCCTCGTCCAGCGCCACGGGCGCGGCGAGAAGCTCCGGCACGTGCTCGTGAACGAGCCGATGCCGCCCCCCTCGACCGAGGAGCTCGACCGGATCGCCGAGCTCCCGTACGTGCGCGAGGCGCACCCGCGGTACGGCGCGGCGCACATCCCGGCGCTCGAGCAGATCCGCTGGTCGGTGCAGATCCTCCGCGGCTGCTCGGCCGGCTGCGCGTTCTGCTGCATCACCGAGCACCAGGGGCGCGAGGTGGCGAGCCGCTCGGAGGCGAGCGTGCTGCGCGAGATCGCGACGCTCGCGAAGAAGGAGAGCTTCAGGGGGACGATCACCGACGTCGGCGGCGCCACCGCCAACATGTGGCAGATGACCTGCACCGACGAGGAGGCGCACAAGCTCTGCCGCCGCGCCTCGTGCGTCTTCCCCACGGTGTGCAAGTTCTTCAAGGTCGATCACGCGCCCCTCATCGACCTCTACGCGAAGGCGAAGGCGGTCCCGGGGGTGAAGCACCTCTTCGTCGGCTCCGGAGTCCGCTACGACCTCGCCCAGGCCGACGAGGAGAACGGCGAGCGGTACCTCAAGACCCTCGTCGCGCACCACGTCTCCGGCCAGCTGAAGGTCGCGCCCGAGCACGTCTGCGAGCCGGTCCTCAAGGTGATGAAGAAGCCGGCGGTCGACTCCTTCGAGCGGTTCCGGCGCGACTTCCAGCGGTTCACGAAGGAGGCGGGGAAGGAGCAGTACCTCGTCCCGTACTTCATCTCCTCGCACCCGGGCTCGTCGCTCGAGGAGGCGGTGCAGCTCATGGAGTACCTGCAGCGGAACAACTGGAAGCCGCAACAGGTGCAGGACTTCATGCCGACGCCCATGACGCTCGCCTCGGACATCTACTGGTCGGGCTTCCACCCGATGACCGGCAAGGCCGTGCACGTCACGCGCGACATGCACGAGAAGCGGATGCAGAAGGCGCTGCTCCGCTGGGGCGACCCGGCCAACCGGCCGCTGGTCGAGGAGGCGCTGCGGCGCACCGGCCGGCTCCGCCCCGGGCAGCCCTCGACTCCGCGTCCGCCTCGCGGACGCTCCGCGCAGGGCGAGCGGACGGGCGAACGGATGGGCATGCGACGGACGGTGAACGGCCGCGCCACGGCCCGCCGCCGCCCGCGCTGACGCGATATCGGCGCCGGCGGAGATCCTCGGCCGCCAGTGAAGATCCAGTTTTCTCCCCGCGGGCGCGAAATTGGATCGACGCGCGGATCGATCCTAGAGATCGCCTCGTGTCGAACGTCGTCGATCTCACCCTCGTCTCCCGCGCCCGCCGCGTCCTCCACCACCTCCTCGAGGAGCGCGGGCTCGGCTTCTTCCTGCTCCCCACCTCGCGCGTCCCGCGCCTCGATCCGCGGCGCATCGCGTGGGTCGTCGAGGCGGGCCGCCGCGGCGCCAACGCCTTCGCGCAGCGGGACCCGAACGCGCTCTCGCGCACCCGCCGCGTGGTCCGCCGCGAGCTGATCCGGCGGCTGTCGGAGGCGATGCTGCAGGCGGGCCTCTAGGGCTGCTCAATCCGGAGCCTCGGTCCCCGAGCCCAGCCGGTCCGGAGCGCTACTCCGGCTCCCCCGCGGCCTTCGCCACGTACCGGAGCTGCAGGTCCATGAGGATGTTCTCGAGGAACTTCTCCTCCTCGGGCGTCAGGTTCCCCTTCGTCTTCTCGCGCAGCAGGTCCAGGAGGTCGATCGTCTGCCGCGCGAGCGGCAGGTTGGCCGGGACCGGCTGGCCCGTCTCGGGGTGCGGGGCGTCGCCCATGTGCACGAACGCCGAGGACCCCAGCGAGAGGATGAACGTGTAGAAGTCGATGGTGGGCTTCCGGTCGTCGGCCATGCGCGCCTCCGCGTGACGAGCCGATTCTAATTCACTCGATCGGGAACGCGATCCGCTCTGCGACGTAGCCCCGCTGCACGAGGAGCACGAGCTTCCCATCCCGGCGGGCGCGCGACAGGGCGCGCTCGAGCTCCTGGCGGGTGCTCACCTCCGCGACGTTCACGGCCCGGACGAGGTCCCCGGGCTGGAGCCCCGCCTCGGCCGCGGGCGACCGGTTCTGGACGCTCTTCAGGACGAGGACGCGCCTCCCCTGGATGCGGGCCTCGTCCACCGTGATCCCGACCCGCCGCTGCACGAGCTCGGCCGCCTGCGCGCCGGAGAGCTCCGCCGCCGCGAGGGAGAGCGAGAGCCGGCCGCCGCCGCGCTCGAGGTCGAGCTTCGCCTGGCCGCCGATGCCGAGGTCGCGCACGCGGAACCGGAACTCCTCCGCGCTCCGCACCGGGAACCCGTTCACCGCCTCGACCCGATCGCCCCGCCGCACGCCGCCGCGGGCGCCGGGGGAGCCCGGATCGACGCCCGTCACCTGGACGCCGCCGCTGGTGCCCTCCGGCGCGCCCTCGCGCGCCGGGAGGTCCCGGACCGAGAGCCCGAGGTAGCCCTCGCGCACCTCGCCGTGCGCGATGAGGCTCTCCGCGATCCGCCGCGCGCGGTCGATGGGGATCGCGAAGCCGATGCCCGCGCTCCGCTCGCCGAGGATGGCGGTGTTGACGCCCACGAGCCGCCCCTGGATGTCGAGGAGCGGACCGCCGGAGTTGCCCGGGTTGATCGAGGCGTCGGTCTGGACGAAGTCGAAGAGCGTCCGCTCGCCCGCCGTGAAGTTGCGGTGCACGGCCGAGACCACGCCGGTGGTGACCGTGTGCGAGAGGCCGAAGGGGTTCCCGATCGCGATCACGGTCTCGCCGATCATGAGGTCGTCGGAGCGGCCCATGGTCGCGTACGGGAGCGGCTCCTTCGCGTCGAGCTTCAGGACCGCGAGGTCGGACGAGGCGTCGGTGCCCACCACCTTCGCCATGAGCTCCCGCCCGTCGAGGAGGCCGACGCGGAACCGCGCGCCCGACTCGATCACGTGGTTGTTCGTGAGGACGTAGCCGTCGGGCGAGACGATGACGCCGGAGCCGAGCGAGGTGACGGCGTAGCCGCGCCGGAACCGGGGGGCCTCGAAGAAGTCGTCGAACGGCCAGTCGGGGAACCCCGGCGCGCGCCGGGAGGGCACCCGGACGCGGACGACCTCCTCGGCGGAGACGTTGACGACGGCGCCGCGGACCTTCTCCACCGCGGCGACGACCGGCGTCCGCCGGGCGGCGGGAGGGCTCTCCTGGGGGCGCGGGAGCGCGTCTCCCCGGGCCGCCGTCGCGCAGGCCAGGGCCGCGAGGACCGCAGCGGCGCGGGCGGGGCGCATCGGTGCTACGCCGGCGCGGCCGGGCCGGCCGGGGCCTCGGGCTCGTCGACCTCGTCGACCTCGTCGTCGAAGTCGTCGCCGTCCATCTCGGCCTCGAGCGGGAGCGCCTTCTCGGCGAGATCGGGGAGGCCCTTCATGTGCTTCTCCCACTCCTTCTCGTCGAGGATGCCCTTGCGGACGTAGCGATGCGCCACGCGCTTGTCGATGAGCTTCGTTTCGATGGGGTCGGCCATGTGCTCCCGGGGTGGTTCGGAGGGGGACGCGGAAAATAGGCGCCGCCTTGCGGGTCCGTCAAGCGCGTGTTAGCGCTGGCGCCATGCCGGGTTCGGGCCTCACGGCCGCGGAGCGAAGGGCCCGCCTCGAGGGCCTGTACGCGATCGTGGGTGGGGCGCGGGCCGTCGCGCAGGCCGAGGCGGCGATCGACGGCGGCGCGGCGGTCGTGCAGGTGCGCATGAAGGCCGCGCCCCCCCGCGAGGTGCTCGAGGTCTCGCGCCGGGTGGTCGCCGCCGCGCGCGGCCGCGCCCTCGTCCTGGTGAACGATCGCGCCGACCTCGCGCTCCTCGCCGGCGCCGACGGGGTGCACGTCGGCGAGGAGGACCTCCCCGTCCGCGAGTGCCGCGCGCTCCTCGGCCCGGAGCGGCTCGTCGGCTGGACCGCGAAGACCATCGCCGAGGCGCGCGCGGGCGTCCTCGAGGGTGCCGATCACGTCGGGTTCGGGCCGGTGTTCGTCTCGCGCACGAAGGCGATGGGCCCCCAGCCCCACGGGGTCGAGGGGCTCGCGGAGGCGGTGCGCGCGCTCCGGCCCGTGCCGGTCGTCGCCATCTCCGGCATCGGGCTCGACAACATCGCCGCCGTCGCCGGCGCGGGCGCCGCCAGCGCCGCGGTCATCGAGGCGATCTTCGGCGCGGGCGATCCGCGCGCCAACGCCGCCGCGCTCCGGGAGGCGTTCGGGCGCGCGAAGCGCCGCGACGGGAGGGACTAGAGATGCCCGGCCGACCGCGCATCGGCGTGACGCTCGACGTGGACGACGGCGCGCGCCGCTACGAGCTCCGGCAGACGTACGTGGACGCGGTGCTCCAGGCCGGCGCCCTGCCCGTGCTCCTCCCGCCGGCGGAGCAGGTCGCGGCCGCGTACCTCGCCCTCCTCGACGGCCTCATCGTGACCGGCGGCGCGTTCGACGTCCCGCCGGAGCTCTACGGCGAGGCGCGGCGCCCCGCGTGCGGCGCGCTCAAGGCGTCGCGCACCGCGTTCGAGAAGGAGCTCCTCGAGGCCGCGCTCGCCGCGTCGATGCCCGTGCTCGGGATCTGCGGGGGCATGCAGCTCATGAACGTCGTGCGCGGCGGGACGCTGTACCAGGACCTCGTCGCCGACGCCGGCATCTCCGGCCACGAGCAGCCGCCGCCGAAGGACGTGCCCACGCACGACCTCGAGGTGCCCGCCGGCACGCTCCTCTGGCGGCTCATCGGCGCCGGCGTGCCCCCGCACCGCGTGAGCTCGACGCACCACCAGGCGGTCCGCGACTGCGGCACCGGCGTCCTCGTCTCGGCGCGCGCGCCGGACGGCGTCGTCGAGGCGATCGAGCTCCCCGACCTGCCCTTCGCCGTCGGCGTGCAGTGGCACCCCGAGGCGCTCCTCCGGCACGACGCGCGGCACGCCGGGCTCTTCGCGGGGCTCGTGGAGGCCGCGCGCGGCGTGCGGCGGTGACGGGCGTGACCTCCCCGCGCGTCCTCGTCGTCGCGGGCCTCGAC
>JAEYOU010000240.1 GCA_023411405.1 Pseudomonadota bacterium
GAAGACCATAGCCAGACCGCGGTCGCCTACTCCCAGACCATCTACGCTCATGCCCAGGACAAGGACCGCCCCGGCGCCCTCATCCTGGTGCGGGACGACGATGTTGCCTCTGCCATCGCCACCACCCGGTTGCAGCACTTTCCCATAAACGCCCCCCTCCTCTACCTCACGAACGAAGGGAGGACTATCCCTGAAGCGACGCGGGAGGAAATGAAACGGCTGGAACCCGAAGGAGTGATGATGGACAACAACGTCCAGGTCTATGTTGCCGGCAATATCAGCGAGGATATTGCACGGCAGGTGGAGGAAGAGTTCGACCTGAGGGTCCGGCGGATCTACGGGGCGGACCCGATCACCTACAACGAGGTCCTCGACGAGTACCTGGCGGTCCTGGAGTCCAACCACCGCGATGTCATCCTGGTGGGGTCCACGGCGGCACTCGAGTATGCACTCCCGGCCGCGAACTGGAACTCCCATATGGGCCAGGGATTTGCTTTTGTGACGCCCGAAGGCGTGCCGGACTCGACACGGCGGATCATGGAGCGGAGCTGGCCGGACTACCCCTACATCTACGTCTTCGCGCCTCCGGACGTTGTCAACGAGTCGGTGATGGAGGACCTGGCGAAGTATGGGCACGTGCAGAGGATACCGGGAGATACGCCGGGAGAGATGGCGGTACGCTGGGCAGGCTACAAGGACTCCGGCCTCCGCGTGGACTGGTGGATCAGCTTCCGCTCGCGGTCCGTGGGCTGGGGCTACGCCGAACCCGGGCACAATATTCTCGTAGGGGATCCGGCCGACTGGAGAACTGTCGTGCCGAGCGGGGTCCTCTCCCACATGGGCAAGCACGCCTTCCTGATCCTGACCGAGCCGGGGGGTGGACAACTGCCGCCGGCGGCGGTCTCCTACCTCAAGGTGCTTAAACCCACACCGACCTATCCGAACCAGCAGGTGTATAACTATGGCTGGATCCTGGGTACCCCAGTCAGCGATGCGACGATGCGGAACGTGAGTGAGTTATTGAGCATCCGCAGTCCCGAGGCGCTCTCTACTATCTCAGATATACTACCAGCCGGGGAAGGCTCTCCCGTCAGCTTCAGCATCAGTGCAGGGAGAGCGTCCGGGCATTAACGGCAACGATTACCGCGCTGAAGACGTGAACGCGGAGCCGGTCCCGGCCGCAACGGCCCGAGCGAGCGAGTGAGGGTGTTAGAGATACCGAGCACCGCAAAGAACCAGGGCGATGTTCTGCAGCGACCACCGGGAGCAAAGAAGCTCGCCCGACCACCCCACCCAAAAAAGGTGAACCCTCCCCACCGCCCCCGGTGAGGAAGTCCGCGGCCCGCTGGGCATCCGCGGCCGCCCGGATCACGTCGGCCGCCGACCCGTCGCGGATATGCCGGAGCCACCCGGCGATGTAGGCCGCCTGGTTCTCGGCCACCGGCACATCGGTGCCGGTCATGGCGCAGAGGAACGCGGCGCTCATCTCCGCCGTCAACTCCTCCCGGCTGTACCGCTCGCTGCCGAACCGGATCGGCTCAGTGATCCCCGGCCTGTTCAGCCGGGAGGCGTGCCCGGTCCAGTGGGTCAACTCGTGGAAGAACGCCGCGTAGTAGGCCTCCGGGGAAGCGAACAGGTCCGGTGCCGGCATGGTGATCCGGTCGCCGTCCGGGTAGTAGGACGGCTCGCCCGGACCGACCTGAGAACCTGGCACAGACAGGAGAGGGGTCTGCGAGTAAGTCTTGAGAAGCAGCACAGTCACTGTATGCACCGGCGTCGTCACCTCCGTTGCCATCAGACTCCACACTCCTCAATCGGAGATGCAATTGATGCAACAGCCCGGGTCTCACGTTCGAACTCTCTCTCACCTCGCCTGTGAACGTGCCTGGATCCTCGGCGCAAGAAGCGGCCAGAGCCATTCGACAAACTCGCGGATATTTTTCGTCTGGATAAAGACCTCGCCGGGTCCGTTGATCCTGGTGACGAGTCCTTCCCCGCTGAGCAATGTACCCTTCACTCCCCCGAACTCCTCGACGTGGTAGGTACAGGCATCGCTGAAAGCCACCAGGTGGAAGTTATCGACGACAAGGCTCTCCCCCGCATCGAGGGTATGCCTGTCTATTGCCCCGAATGTGTTGATGAACATCTCCCCGTTACCTGTTGCCCGGATCATGAAGATACCCTGGCCGAAGAGCCCTTTTGTAAATCCTTCCCACTTCACATCCAGATCGATGCCCTGGGTCGATGCAATGTATCCCGCTTTCTGGACGACGTATCCGTGATCGGGAGCTATCTGTAGCCGCTCAATATCCCCGATCGGTGCGGAGACGAATGCCGCCCGCCCTGCACCCCTGCCTGCAATATAATCGTTGACAAAAAACGACTGCCCTCCGAAGAGCGCCACCCCAAGTGTAGCCAGGAATCCCCGCTCTCTCATGCGGGTCTTCACCTGGATGTTCGTATCCATGTACGTCATCGATCCGGCTTCGGCGGTAATCGACTCACCCTGCGAAAGATGTACGAGCAGCATCGAATACGAGGGTTGATACTTGATTTCGTACTCCATTCTCTCCTCCAACTGCCTGGTGGACAGTGGAGGCGTGGTATACATAAAAGTGGTCTTATAGATTTCGAGAAACCGGCTTTCCTGCACTACAACGTCTGATTTTACAATCGCGGCCCGGTTCAGGTACCGGTCTGCACCTGTACCCGGGTCCGGATACAGCGGGATCGCATCATTACGAACCCGCTCATCGTTCGGCCCCGGATTCTCCAGCCTCCGGAGAAACGAACTCCTGCCAGGGCAGATCTGAAGTCGATATGAGCAAGGCGGCATGCAACCGCGTCCGCGAGGACGACACGGTATCAAGGAG